>JAGNMH010000119.1 GCA_017991275.1 Acidobacteriota bacterium | reverse complement strand
CTGAAAATCGTCCAGCTGGGAGTCCAGATTCGTTTGACCGAAGGACAAATCCCCGAATAGTGCAGCGCCAATCCAAGCGCGATGCCTGCAACGCCGGCAACCGCCAATCGCTGAAGTTTCTGTTTTTCGCCAAGCTCTGACTTCATCCAGCGACCGGCGATCAAGCCTAGAATCATTGTGCCAAGCGTAGGAATGAAACTAAGCGTCGCGTAACCTCCGCCGTTGTTTGTGAACGGAGTGGCTCGGCGAAACAGATTCAGAAACCAGGTATCGAAAGCCCAGGCCAGATTGCTGTTCTTGTTGAAGTGAGCCGCCAAACTCGAAGCGTGATACGGCCAATCCGCAGGAACTCCGACCGCCGTGTAATCGAAGCCCGAAGGCGGCAGCGGATACAACACAAACGCCAACCAGTAACCAACCAACACCACAGCCAGCGAAGCCCAAACAATTTTCGTTGATCGAAAACCCAACGCGAACAAAAACAGATAACCCATTCCGATTTGCGAAAGCGTGTCTTCAAACGTCCAGTTGGTTTGCAACTTGCCGACCGAGCGCAGGAAGACTCCAAGCAAAATCAGAATCAACGCTCGCCACGCAGCGTGAGCAAACATCTTCGATTGCGATTCGCCTTTCGCCTGACGGCTGGCAATGGAGTAAGGGAGAGCTACGCCGACCAGAAAGGAAAACGACGGTTGGATCAGATCGTGCAGCGTTGCGCCATACCATTCGACGTGCGTTTGATGCCGAGCCAGCAAATTCCAAAACCAGTTTGGATGAGCGGCGGCGACTCGGCTGAGGTGCAACACTTCCGCGACCATCAAAAACATCACGAAGCCGCGATAAGCGTCCATCGAAGTCAGTCTGGTTGGGGATGCTTGTGCAGTCATTGCGCCTCCTGACAGAGTTCAAAATTAACCATTGACCATTCGCCATTCGCCATTAGCCATTAGCCATTAACCATTAACCATTAACGGTTAGAGTAAGGATTTTCTCTACCCTGTCGGTTAATGGGTAATGCTCAATGGCTAATGGTTAATTTCGGAAGTTTATTTGCCGAACAGTTTTGCGATTGGTTTGCCTGCCTGCGAATTGTTTTCGCTGTAATCAATGTTCAGCCAGCGGCACAGCGTCGCCGCTACCTGGTTCTGGTAAATCGTTTCGGCGCTTTTCCATTCGCCACGAAGTGCGCTGTCAGGGCTGACGAACGCCATCCAGATGTATTGCGCTTCGGGGACTTTTTCGCCGTGGTCAGTCCAATCTTTGATCGTGTTTCCACGCCCGTGATCCACAGTGATGATGATAGAGGTTTTGCCTTTGTAACGCGGCGAACTCTGCAGGTAATCCCACAATTCTTTCAACTGCCGGTCATTTTGGTGGAAGGAGTTCAGCACGTGCGCGTAATCGCCACCGTGCGCCCAGTCGTCGGTTTCCCCCAAAGCGATGTGCATCACTCTCGGCTGGTAAGTTTTCAAATGCTCCATCGCAAATCGCACGGTGAAGTAATCGAATCGCACGCTGTCCCACGGGCTGAGCATTTCGGTTTGCAGCTTGCTGAATGCCTTGGTTTCGGCGCTGGCCGCCAGTTCATAAGGTTCGTGGCCGGCGTTGATGGTGATTGCGCCTTCTTCGTGTTCGGCAATCCAGTTGAAAACATCCCACGATCCAAACAAAGCGACCTGATTTTTGTTCAGCTTCAGCTTGCGTTTCAGAAATTCCAACACGCTGGTTCGCGGATTTCGGTTGCGGTCGTTGCTGTTGATGACACTATCATTAGATTGCCCGGTCAGAATTTCAGAATAACCAGGGTATGAAAACCACATCTTGTTGGTCGTCATCACGGAGCTGTTCAAGCTGCGATTGCCGGCAATCGAACCGTGATCTTTCATCAGCGTTCCCCAGAAAAACGGCATCAACTTCATGCGCCTTTCTTCCGGTGTCGCTGCCCAATACTTTTTGTAAAGCGCAGAGTCTTCGACTTTGCCGCGTCTGGTTTTGTCTTTCAGGATGTCCAGGTCGAGACCGCCAAAAACTTCCTGAGTCCGCGCACCGTCCAGCGTGATCAAGATGACGTTTTCAGTTTTGCTTTGAGCGAGCGCCGAAACGGCGAAAACGAGAAGAATGGCGAAAGTAAAAAGCGACTTTTTTCTGTTCATCATTGGGAGTCTTGAAATATCGGTGCAGCACCGCGCGCGTGAGCAAGCGGTCTTTATCGCAAGCCGCCGCTTGCTTACGCACGCGGTGCTGCACCGGATAGGGTTTAGAAGGCCAGCTTCAGCGCGAACTGAATCTGGCGCGCCGGGAAGGTAGAAGTGATCTTCCCGTAGCTGCCTGTGTAATTGCCAGCACTATCAAAACGAATGTTTGATGCGTTGGCGTCCGGGTTAACAAAGTTGGTTCGGTTGAACAGGTTGAATGCCTCCATGCGGAATTCCAGCTTGGTGCTTTCTTTCCACAGCGGGAAGGCTTTGTGCAATCCCAAATCCGTCTGGAAGAAGTTGGCCGAACGTATGATGTTGCGGCCAGCCGTGCCAAACGGTTGACTGCGATCTGTCGGCACTGCCGCTCCACGCGGGTTCAAGAAGTTAGTTGGGTCGTTCCGGTCATTGTACAAATCCTGACCGGTCAGATTCGGGCGATACGTCAGCGACGAACCGACAACAAACGCCGAAGCCGGGCCGTAGGTCAGGTTGATAGGCAATCCGCTGTTCATTGTGTTGATCAACGTCATGCGCCAACCGCCCAGAACCGAATCAACCGCGACATTGCTGCTGCCCAGATAATGACGACCTTTGCCAAACGGAAGATCGTAAACGACGCTGGTCGTGTTGTTGAAAGGCTGGTCGTAATTCGACAAACCTTTGTCGTTTGCCAGGTTACGAATGTTGCCGCGCGAATTGTCCCCGAAGTTTGCTTCCAGATGTCCGGCCACGTTATCCATAGCCTTCGACCAGGTGAACGAATTAAGCAGGTACAAACCATCTGAAAAACGTCGCTCCAGTTTGGCCTGCAAGGCGTGGTAATTCGTCCAACCGCCGTTGAAGGAAATCTGCACGAACGAATAGTTGGCAAACGGTCGGCGAGCTTGCAAAGGAGTTCCAGCCGCCGGATCGGTTGCGTTGTTCGGACGCGCCTGATTGTAATCAGCCAGCATAATCAGCTTGTTGCTGCGATTGCCGACATAACCGACATCCAAAAGCCACTTCCACGGCAATTCGCGTTGGACGCTCAAATGCCAGCTTTGGACGTAACCGGCCCGAGTGTCCTTGGGGGTGAAATTGACGCGGGCGGTCAGCGGATTGAATCGCGAAGGCGCGACAAAATCGGTTGGAAAACCGGCTTCAGTTGGGCGGAAACAACCCAGAAAGTTGTTGCCGGAGCAAATGCCCTGCGAAGGCTGTTGCGTAATGCTGTTCCCAACAATGTTCGGCCCGTTGTACGAAAGCAGGTTTTCTCCACCCAGACGATTGAAGTGAATGTAACTGACTCCGTAACCGCCGCGAACTACGGTTTTTTCCAGGGCATTCCAGGCAAAACCAATTCGCGGTGCCCAGTTATTACGGTCTGGATTAACCAAAGCTCTGTCATAAATCGAGCCGGATTTAGCCTGAATCAAAGTCGCCGTTGCCGGGTCGAAGTTACCCAACAAATTGTCCTTTTCCCATTGAGGCGTGGCGAATTCATAACGGACGCCAAGATTGAGCGTCAGCTTTGAGTTAAGTTTGAAATCGTCCTGCAGGTAAGCAAAGTGCATACGCTGACGCAGGTTAACGATGACGGCATTGTTTAGGTCGTATGAGCTTCGCGCACCAAACATAAAGTCAGCCAGATTGTAGAAGTTATTGCTGGCTGCGCCTGACGGACGACTGAACTGGCCGGAGTAATTGTCCTGTCCGTACTTCGGATTGAAGTCGTCAATTTCCGTGAAGATGGCTTGATACTCGTAGCCGGTTTTGAAACTGTGTTTGCTCTTCAGGAAAGTGTAGTTGAATCGCGGGTTGTAAACCGTCGGGTTCTGGAATTGCGGGTTACTGGATTGGCGACCCAGGCCCAGGTAACCGCCGATAGATTGAGTAATCAAACCTCCGGCAAAGCGAGGATCGGTCGGTTGCCCAGGAACTTTGAAGTTCGGGTCGCCAACCCCCGTTGGAGTTTTACCTGCGTCGGTGCGCGAAATCCCGAAGCGGAATTCCATGACCGAAGTCGGCGTCAAGTTATGCGTCACGCCCGTGGCCAGTTGCTGGTTCAAAACACGGACAAATGAATTGGCGTTATTGCTGAACAGCGGCCCAGGCAAAGTCGGAGCTTCAAAGTTGTTCACCTTGCGGTGACTGATGCGTACAAAAGCGTTTGTGCGTTCGTTGAAGTTATGATCAATCTTCACATCGCCTTTGTCGTTGAAGAACTGATTGCGCGGCAGGTTTTCGTAATTGTTGGTCAGAGCCGTGCTTGTCGGCAATGGAATCAAATCCATTACCTGGCGAGCCAGCTTGGTCATCGGAACCGGGGTTCCAGCGGCAAAACGGGTTCCGGCAGTGATCGTCTTGCCAGTCGAATCAACGAAATCAATCGGCGCAACCACGTCAACGGTGAAAATTCCCTGGCGGTTTGGCGCTGTCGGAATCGTCTGAATATTGCCCTGCAATGTGCGGGTGATGCGGCGGAAACCTTCGTAATCAGCAAAGAAAAACGTTTTATCTTGCTTGATCGGGCCGCCGATTGTTCCGCCAAACTGATTCTGAATCAGTGTCGGTTTCTGATTTCTCAAGGGTTTGAAAAAACCTGTCGCGTTCAGTGAAGTGTTACGCAGATATTCATAAGCGGTGCCGTGAAACTGGTTCGTGCCACTGCGAAGCGCGGCATTGATGACGGCTCCCCCGGCGCGACCGAATTCGGCGCTGAAGTTGTTGGTCTGGACTTTGAACTCCTGAACTGCGTCCGGCGAAGCCTGCACCACCTGGTTTGAAAAACCCTGGTTGCTGGTTCCGTAAGAGTTGTTGTCCACTCCGTCAATGATGAAGTTGTTGAGCGACGAGCGCAGACCGTTGACATTAAACGAGGCATCGCGCGTCCCCGCTTCCTGAGCGGCCAGCCACGAACGGCGAACGCCAGGCGACAGCAACGCCAGATCGGCATAAGAACGACCATTGAGCGGCAGGTTGACGATCTGTTCGCGGTTAATGACCTGTCCGCGATCCGAAGATTCGGTTTCCAACCGCGCGCCTTCAGCAGTAATAGTCACGGTTTCGGTGACTGCTCCGGCCTTCATTGCCAGATCAATTCTTTGCCTGGCGTTGACCGTAACTTGAAAATTTTCAGCCGCGGTTTTGGAAAAACCAGAAGCTTCAGCAGTTAGTGTATAAGTCCCGATTTTGACGTTGGAAAACTGGTAATTGCCGTTTTCGTCGGTTTGAACCGTCGCGGTAATTCCAGTAGCAACGTTTTTCAACGTCACCGTGGCTTTTGGTAAAGCCGCGCCGGTTGCGTCAGTGACAGCGCCGAGCACGGTTGCAGTATCAAACTGCGCGAAAGCCGCTGGTGCCAGCAGCAAAACTGCCAGCATCGCGACCGCGAGCCTGAGGTTAGTGATGGAAATTTTCATATATCCTCCGAGAGTTTGTTTAGAAGCGTGGTTGTTTTAGTTGATCGAGAAAATGACAACCACGGTAACAGCCGAGCATCAACCAAGCATCAGAACTACGCAAAGTTTAGGTCAACTCTGTGTTTGAAAACCTGGCTTGCTGCCTCGGCGTTGAAAGTCTGTGAATTCGATTTCAGACCCAGCTAGCCTCTCGGCAACTTTTATCAAATTGATATTGCCCAATTGAGTATGAAGAAGCCGTTTATTTGTGTCGAAAAAGTTTTTCTTGATGAAGCGGCGCGGATTCTACAACGAAAGAATCGGTCTCAGCCAGCCAGCAAAATTCTTAAGTCGCGTACGTTGTTTCCGGTAGGCCCGGTAATGATCGCATCGCCGATCGAATTGAAGAAGTTGAACGAGTCGCTGTTGATTAAGTGAGCTTCGGCGTAAATGCCTTTGGCGGCGGCGCGGCTGATGGTTTCAGCGTCGGCGATGGCTCCGGCGGCGGGACTGTGACCGTCAATGCCGTCGGTTCCGGCGCTCAGCGCGACGATGTTTTCAGTCTGAAAATGATCCATCTGAATCGCCGAGCGAAGAATAAATTCCTGGTTACGCCCGCCTTGCCCGTTGCCTCTGACGGGGCAAATGACTTCGCCGCCGGAAATCAGACAGACGGCGCTGCCTCTGTGTTTGGCTTGTAACAGCACGATGCGCTCAATGTGAGTCAACATCATCGCTTCAACGTAACCTTCGACCTGATCTTCGGCCAGTTCGACAATGAAGCCGAAATCGCGTTCGGCGATTCGTTTGGCTTCCAGCATCGCTCGACGATTATCCATCAGCAGATAATGAGAGTTCAGAGTTCCGCCTTCAGGCGGAATCTGCTGCCGCCGCCTGAAGGCGGAACTACGAACGACGTTGGCCGGAAACTGATTCATCAAGTTGTATCGTTCAATGATTCGCTGAAAGTCTTCAATCGTCGAAGCATCCGGCAGCGTCGGCCCCGAAGCCACAGTTGTCAGGTCGTCGCTGTTCACGTCCGAAATGTAGAGCGAAATTTGTCGCGAACGTGGAGCCGCCGCCGCCAGCTTCCCGCCTTTGACCGCCGACAGATGCCGCCGAACGATGTTCATTTCGTTGATGACGGCTCCACAATTGACCAGGGCTTTGTTGACGACTTGCAGATCGTCCAGCGTGATGGCCACATCAATCGGCTGCTCAAACATCGCCGAGCCTCCGCCGGAAATCAGAAACAACACCAGAGTTTGTTCGCTGTCGTGTTCGCGCAACAAAGCCAAAGCTTTTGCGGCAGCTTCCAAACTGGCAGAGTTCGGCAACGGATGGCCGCCTATCAAAATAGGCCACTTGGGCAAATCACCAATTACGGCGTTGGTGACGACCAGTCCGTCGCTGATTCGATCCGCCAAAATTCTTTCCGCCGCGCGAGCCATCGGCACACTGGCTTTGCCAATGGCGATGACCAACAATTTTGAATAACCGCTTAAGTCAACAACCTCGTCGCCAACCAAAAGCTGATCGCCGTCCAGCCGCAAGTTGGTTGCAACAACGGTTTCGGCATCAATTGCCGCCAAAGTTTTATGAAAAATAGTGAGCGCCGCGTCACGCAGTTCAGAAGTTGAAGTCATAAGTTCTATTTTTTCCATTCGCTTGCCAGCATCGAATAAATCACTTTGTCTACGAATTGGCCGTTTATTAAACCGGCTTCGCGCATCACGCCGTCTAGCTTGAAACCCAGCCGTTCAGGTATCGCCCGGCTGCCAACATTTCCAGTGGCGCAATGAATCTCAATCCGATTCATTCCCAGATTGTTGAAAGCGTCGTCAACCATTGCCGAAACTGCTCTGGTGACGATGCCTTTGCCTTGACGGTCGGCTGAAAGCCAATAACCTATTTCCATCACCCGATTGTGCCATTCGTAACCAACCACTCCGATTGCGCCGACCAGTTCACCATTCAGCCAGATACCGGCGGACATCGCCTCCTTGTTTTCGTAAAGCCGTCTGGCATCTTTTATGTACTGGCGCGTGACATCCGTTGTGCCTGTACGGTCAACCCAGATCAGCCACTGGCGCAGATATTCGCGGTTGCGATTTACTAACTCGAATACCTCATCGGCATCAGACTCTTCGAGCATTTGGATTTCGATTTCATCGTCTACTTTTAACTTGAACACGATGCTCCTTTGACTTGAATAACATTGTTCGTTGACTTGATGCTGTGATAGTTTGCGATTGTCGTCAATCATCAACCTTGCAGTCAAAATTGAGTCTGAAAACAGCTTTGAAAAAGAAGGTCACAATTCGTGATGTCGCCGCCAAGTTGGAGCTTTCAGCGATGACGGTTTCGCTGGCTCTGCGCGACAGTTCACGCATTCCGGCTGAAACCAAAGAGCGCGTCCGCCGGGCGATGGACACGCTAGGTTACAAACCCAGCCACGTTGCCCGCGCGTTGGCAACGGGCAAATCGAATTTGCTCGGTGTTATTGTTCCGAACAGTTCCGACCATTATTACGCCGAAGTCATTCGCGCCATCGAAGACCACGCCAGCGCCGAAAATTATCACGTGCTGCTGGCCAACGGTTCTTACGAAATTGATCGTTACACCGAACGAGTCCGCGACATGATGAGCCTGCATGTCGGAGGCATCATTGCCGCTCCGCCATTTACCAGCGACAAACCCAAGCTTCCGCCTTTCTGGCAGAGCTTGCTGACAAAAGACAACGAGTTTGATGTTGTGCTGATAAACCGCGAACTGCGCCCGGCGATCTTTCATCAGGTGGCGGCAGATTACACCGCCGGAGTTGCAGCGGTTGTCGAAGCTCTGGCCGAACGAGGGCATCGCCGGGTAGCCTACGTTTCAGGGCGACCGGCAATGCTGCCCATTCGTCAACGGCTGGCGACATTCAAACAATTCACGCGAGAAAACGATTTCGAACAGGATGAAAAGCTGATTGAACATTGCGACCTAACTTTTGCCGGAGGCTACGAAGCCGGAAAACGGCTGTGGACGGCCAATGCCCAAAAACCTACGGCGGTTGTCGCGTTCAGCGATGTGGTCGCGGTCGGCTTGCTCAGGTTTTTTGACGAACAGAATATTGCTGTTCCAGGTGAAGTTTCAATTGTCAGCTTTGACGGCACGGCTGTCGGCGAATTCACGCAGACCAGCCTGACAACAGTCGCTACGCCTATGTACGAGATAGGCAAACGGGCTTACCAAATGCTGATCGGCGCGATGAACTGCGAATACTCCGAACCGCAAAGTTTGATTCTGCCGGTAAAATTGAAGCTACGCGAATCAATTGGTATGACAAAATCTTGACAGGGTTTTGTCGCGTGTGGTCTAGTTCGCGCTGCAATCAGGTTTACCGGTAAACCATCAATAACAATCCGGCTCAATTCACATCGAAAACGGAACATCAGATGATTTCACGCCGCGAATTTTTAGCTGCGCCGCTGGCTGTCGCTTCGGCGGCTTCATTGGGCACGCTGTTGCAAGCCGCTCCTAAACCAGTTGGAGTCAAGATTGGCTGCCAGACCAACGCCTGGCGGATTGATCCGGCTAACTTTGACAACCTTCTGGAAGTGCTGCGCAAACTGAAAGAACTTGGCTACGAAGGTTTCGAGACAGGCTTTCGCAACATGCAAGGCCAGTTCGCCAATTCTGCCGCTGCGCGAAAACAGATCGAAGCTACGGGGCTGAAGTTTCTGGGCTGCCACATCTTTTTGGACAAGTACGACGAACAGACTAAAGTTGCGCCGATAGATTTGGTTCAGAAAATCGTTGATGGCGCTTCCCTGCTTGGAGCCGAACGGCTGATTCTGAGCGGCGGCGGTTTGATCCGAGACGGTAACCTCTCCGCCGATGTTTTGAAGCGCAAATCTGATGGATTAAACGCCGCCGGAAAGTATTGCCGGTCAAAAGGAATCCGGCTGGCCTATCACAATCACGGCCCGGAATTTGAAAAAGGCGGTTTGGAAATCGAAGGCTTGTACGCGCAAACCGATCCGACGTTGGTGGACTTCCTGCACGATTTCGGCTGGGCATTTTACGCCAAAGCCAACGTGCCGGAGTTTTTCGCCAAACACCACAAGCGCATCATCGGATTGCACTTACGCGATTTCAAAAACGGCGAACAGGTTCCGCTGGGACAAGGCGAGTTCCCTATCAAAGAGCTTGCAGCCGTCATCAAGAAAGCCAAATGGACTGGCTGGGCGATCAACGAAGAAGAACGATTGAGCGGCGAAAAGCCCGGCGAAAAAGCTGTTGCTCCGGCCCGGCAAACACTCAAACAGGTTTTTGGCAAATGATGCCGTATGAACATTCGCAAGCTCACGCCCACTTATTTTGCTTTGCAGGCGTTGGCCGTTCTGGCTTGGTGGATGGCGCTGTGGCTTTACCCGAATTCGCAGCGGCTGTTTATGCCGCCAAACAGCGACGAAGTTTTCTTGTTGGCTTTTTGCCTGCCTGATCTTTCATTAATCGTGATTGGTTCTTTCGCCGCCAGCTTTCTTTGTCACCGCGAAAAAGCTTCGGCGAATGTGGCGCTGTGGCTGGTCGTTGGTTCGCTGGGATACGCGACGCTTTATTGTCTGGCGCTGTCGCTGTTGACCGATTCGGCCTGGCTGAGCGTGGTGATGATGGCGGCTTCGTTTGGAGCAAGTCTGATTCTAACGCTGCTGTTTTTGT
>JAGNMH010000813.1 GCA_017991275.1 Acidobacteriota bacterium | reverse complement strand
GGCGCAGCTTCGCCCGCAATCGTGCGTTGATACGCCGCCATCGCGTCGTCAAGTTTGATTGCTTCGGCAACAGTCGCAGAGAAATCAAAGACAGCCTTTTGCGGCAGATACGAAACCCGCCCAGCGCCGGTCAGATTTCCGCCGGACGCAGCGATGCGCCCGGCCAGAATTTCCAGCAACGTAGTTTTGCCGACTCCGTTTGCGCCAACCAAGCCGGTGCGAAACGTGCCGAAACTGAATGTCAGTGATTTGAAAAGTGTGGAACCGTCAGGCAGGTGATAGCCCAGATTCACCCCGCTCAGGTGATTTTGCATACACTAAATCCTTTCGTACAAAAACAGTGATAACTGCCGCTGACAATGCCAGCGGCGTGAAGGTCGTCTTTGTTGAACTGGATTTAGCTACGCATAATTGCTCCGGTTTCAGCCGCAGTCATTGTGCCGCGTCCACCGGAAAATCTCCTTCGGCTATCAAAAAAATCGCGTCTGGCTATTGGTGAATTCAACCAAACGCGCGGGAAAATACAAAACCGAATTCTGTCTGTCAAACAAAGTTCGTCAAAGTTTCTTCTGCATTGAACTCGTCACACCTTCTTAGTTGATGCAGATGCCACCGTCCAGCGGAATAACGACGCCGTTCAAATAAGCCGAAGCGCGCGACGCCAGATAAATCGCAATGCCAGCCATATCTTCGGGCTGACCGATACGTTTCAACGGACAATGGCCTTCAATCTCCGATCGGAAATTATCCAGCATCCATTCGGTCATCTTGCTTTCAAACGGGCCGGGCGCGATGGCGTTGACCGTGATGTACCGTTCGCCCAATCGCACAGCCAGCACGCGAGTCAAATGATGAACTGCCGCTTTGCTGGGCGAGTAAGAGAAATTGTCCATGCTCGGAACCTTGATGCCATCAATCGAACCGATGTTGATAACGCGCGCGGGGTCTTCGGGTTTGGCGGCTTTTTCCAGCAACGGCAACAGGTATTGAGTCAGGAAGAAAACGCCTTTGACGTTGGTATCCATTGCGCGATCCCAACCTGCTTCTGGGAAATCTTCCAGCGGCGCTCCCCACAAAGCGCCAGCGTTGTTGACCAAAACATCCAGCGAAGATTCGCGCTTCGCCAGTTCATCGGCCAGATAACGACAACCGTCGGTCTTTGCCAAATCCGCAGGAATCGGAATGCACTCACCGATGGCCGACAATCGTTTGGCTACGTCGTCGCAGACTTCGGCTTTGCGCGAAGAGATGTAAACCTTCGCTCCGGCTTCCAGATAAGCGCGGGCGATCATCAAACCTATGCCGCGCGAACCGCCTGTCACCAGCGCGGTTTTGCCTTTGATCGAAAACAAATCTTGTACGTTGAGAACCTGTTCGGGCGTCATTGATGCTCCTGTGGAAGTAGTGCAACCTGCCGAGGTTGCCATGTGTTTGATGAAAACGTCTTTCGCGTAAGCCAGGCAATCTCGACAGATTGCCCCTACTCTTGCGGCGGTTTTCGGTGATCTGGTAAGTTCATTGCCAGAATATCACGCCGACTGAAAAAGAAGTTAATCGCACAACTTGTTCTTTAACCGCCGACCCGTTCGGCAGAGGTTTCTTGATGAACGCCGCTCAACTGACGCTCGACAACATCGAACGTTTCGGAGAATACGTCTCAACCTGGTTTGAAGATCGCAGCTACACCAACGTGGGGCTTTATCATTACGCCTGCCGCTTCGCTGAAACCTTGCGCCAACACGGAGTCAAACCCGGCGACGGCGTGGTTGTGATGATGCTGAACTCGCCCGCTGTGACCGCCGCTTTCGTAGCCATTTGGAAACTCGGCGCGGTGATTATCCCGGTCACCCCGATGTGGAACGCGCGCGAAGTCCGATATGTGCTGGAAGATTCCGGCGCAAAATTCGTCGTCACTTCGCCGGAATTGGCTGCGCGATTGAAGGAAGCTTCGGCGGAACTGCCCGGCTTTCGTGAACTGCTGTGTATCGGCGAAAGCGCCGACGCCACAAACATCGAAGCCGAAATCGAAGCCGCCGAAGAATTCACTCCGTTGATTGAACGTGAATCAAACGATCTGGCGATGCTGCTTTACACTTCAGGCACAACCGGAAACCCCAAAGGCGTCATGCTCAGCCACGACAGTATGGTTTTCGTCGCCGATGCGCTTTACGAACGCAACCTGACCGTAGGCCAGGCGCGCACCTTGAGCGTTTTGCCAATGAGCCACGTTTACGGCGTGTTTATGATGAATCTGGGTTATCGAATGGGAAACAGCAGCTACATTCTGAAACACTTCGACGCGGGCAAGGTGCTGGCATTGATTGAAAGCTTCCGGGTACAGCGACTGTCGTTTGTGCCAACGATGTTGACGATGCTCATCAATCATCCTGACCGTCCAAAATACGATTACTCTTCGTTGGAATTGGTCGGCACTGGCGGAGCGCCATTGGCTGAAACGACTCGGCTGGAATTCCAGCGGCTGTTCAATTGCACGGTCAAGCAAGGTTACGGATTGTCGGAAACGGCGGGCGCGCTGACAACCTATTACAACGAAGAAGCTTACCGCGTTGGCTCAGTCGGACGCGCGATGAATGATTTTGAAATTTGCGCGATGGATTTCAGCAATAACATTTTGCCAGCGGGAGAAACCGGAGAACTTTGCACGCGCGGGCGTCACGTCATGCTGGGTTATTTGAACAAGCCTGAAGCCACACGCGACACAATCATTGATGGCTGGCTGCACACCGGAGACGTTGGCCACGTGGACGCCGAAGGTTACGTGTTCATCACCGACCGCAAG
>JAGNMH010000118.1 GCA_017991275.1 Acidobacteriota bacterium | reverse complement strand
GGTCTGTTCGCTAATCGCTTTATCCACATTTGCTAAATAGTTTATAAGCGTTTCTTTGGATAGCTTATTTAGGCTCTCGTCTGAACGGTGGATCAAAGGTAACTCATCGGTGTCGTTACTTGAGGAGAGAGCAGTTTTAGTGCCTCTACCTTGCTTATGGCTGTCTATGATTTTCTGAAATCTTTCACGAAGCTTTGCGTTTTCCGCTCTTCTGTCAGCTAGCATCTGCCTTGCTCTCTCAAGAGCTTGCTGCATGTCGTCAACAGAGTACTTCATGCTTTGGCTGCCAAAGAAAATGTCCGATGATAATAACTTTCTCAAGCTAGCAAACCCAGGGTTAGTGCTAATGTCAATCACCGCAGATGTAAGCTGCTCAATTCCAGTTATCTCTAAGGTAACTCGAGGCTGCTTAAAGTCGATGAAATTTGAGGAAAAAGCGATGAGCACCACAATCCCGCCAGCAAAAAACTTCCATAAGGCAGTAAACCATTTCTTCAGATTGGTCCATAAAAGAGGTCGCCACTGTGACATGTTATTTCTCCTTGAAAGCATCAGCCGTTCAGAGCATAGAACAGAAGAGCAAGCTATTATTGACGTTCAGGTTATTTGTTTTATAAGCCGCGTGAGTTCGCCGGTTATTGTACTGCCTGTGTAACCTGAACGCCAGTAACAGCATCTCCTGTTAAATCTAGTAAGCTCTTACGGACAATTCGTGCGGGTAATCTGATAGAGTCGGTCATAAGGTTGCCGCACGTGAACCGGCTCTTTGATCGGGACGCGCACAGCCTCGCTGCCATCGTCTCTCAAGCCGCTGACCATGTCTCCCTGCCGCCGCCATCGAGTCATCATCTGCTCCGACGAACCGAACAACGCCAGCAGCCCTTGCAAATCGGGATCGTTCGGCGCGTTGCGATACGTTTTCACCGCATCGTCAACGCCGGGGCCGAACATCTGGCGCGTGAACGAATGCGGCACGTGAATCGGCGGGATGTAATAAACATTCGGTTCCAAGCCTAGTTGCGGAAACAGCGGCAATGCGACTTTGCGAATATGAACCAGGTAATCAATTGGGTTGTCCGCCTGCGCTTTGTCCGGCGTGTTGATGAAACCGGCCAGCCGAATCTTGCCGATGCAATTTTCAAAACATTGCGGCTGAATGCCCTGCTCGATTTTCGGGAAACAGGCGATGCACTTTTCCGAAGTGCCGGTCATCGCGTTGAAAAAGACTTTCTTGTACGGACAGCCTTTGACGCATTCCTGATAGCCGCGACAGCGCCCTTGATCCACCAGCACGATGCCGTCTTCGGGGCGTTTGTAAATCGAACCGCGCGGGCACGCCGCCAGACACGCCGGGTAGGTGCAGTGATTGCAAATGCGAGCCAGGTAATAAAACCAGGCCATGTGCTGCGCCATGTGTTGCAGCGAGAAACTCGCGCCGCCGTCCACCTGCCCGGCGCAATCGTCTTCGCCGACGTTCGGGTAAGCGTAATCAATGTCTTCAGGCCGCCAACCCAGCACGCGCTCGCCCGCCGGAGCCGATTCAAAAATCGTCTGACCTTCGTAAGTGTGCAGCTTCTGGCCTTCGTATTCCTTCTCGCTCCATTTCTGGCCGTCGAGCATTTCGAGCAGCTTCAAATCCCAAGCCAGCGGATAAAAGCCGTAAGGTTTGGTTTCGACGTTGTTCCAGAGCATGTATTCCTGCCCAACGCCTGAAGTCCAGGTCGTTTTGCAAGCCAGCGTGCAGGTCTGGCAGGCAATGCATTTGTTGGTATCGAAGACCGCCGCGAATTGTTTGTTCGGACGACTTTCGGGATACCAGTACGACATTTCTCTGCCGAGTTGCCAATTGTGTACACGAGCCATGATTGTTCCTCCGCGTGTCAGTAGCCCGACCGTAAGGAAGGGCTGGGTTGTGAGGTCAGTCCCTCCCTTACGGTCGGGCTACTGACACCGTTGTTATCCGTTGCCCTCGCTGACGAAGCCGCCAGCCAGATATTTCTGCATCGCTTCTGATTCATATTTCGGGCGGATGCCGATTTCCGCCGGTCGCCAGAGTTCGTGGCCTTCGATGCCGCCGGGTTCGGCTTTCGTGATCTTGACGAAGGATTCGCGCGGCGCTCCGGTCGGACAATGCGTATCCGGCAGAAAACCCTTGCCTATGCCTTGTCCGAACATTTCTTTGCGTACTAGCGAATCGGTCATCAGCGTAGGTTTCAACCAGCCGCGCGTGGCCGATTGGTGAGAACCGGAACGGAACATTGCCTGATAATTCGTGCGCGGATTTTTGGCCAAGCCATCCGCGCGTTCTTTCTGTCCCTGCACCGAACCGGGCGTGGCCGTGTACATGTTGAACCACATGCGCGTCACGCCGCGCGGAGTGCCGGGATAGTAACGAGCGCGGCACAACAACCGCGCGACTTCATAATCTTTCTTGTTGTTCTGCCAGCCACGGAACGGGCGATCTTCTGGGTCAGCATCAATCCAGACATAATCGCCGTCCTGCACGCCCAGTTCGCGGGCGTCGGTTGGATTGATGTCAACGTACCCTTCCGTGACGAAGGGTTTGCGGTTGTCGCGGCGGTACAAATCTCCGAAGGGACCGAACAGCACGGCGATCATGTCCACGTCCACCGGCGTAGTGTGCGAACCGTGACGGAATTTCGGCGTGTGGAAGATGAATTTGTAACCGTCTTTCATCAGCGGATGCGCGGTCTTTTTGGCTTCCGCCCAAGTGTAAACGACGTTGCGCCCGCAGCGCGTTTCGCACGACAGATCGTCTCGTTTGACGCCGTATTTTTCCGGGCCGTCAGGACGCAAGGCTTCGTGTTTGGGCGCGATGATGATGTTCGGTTCGTAGAAAGTTGAATCCACCGGTTCACGATGCACGGGCAGGTTTTCACCGGCTTCGATGAATTCGTTTTCCTCGCGGTACATTTCCAGCCGACCGCTCTTGGTGTACCACGGAGTCGAATCGGTCAATTGATCGTAACCAACGGCTTTTGGCGTGGTGCGGCTGTTCATCAACGCGGGCACGCCTTCCAGAGCTTTGGCTTCCAGGTCTGTGAATTTGTAGCCTTTCGTGTTGGTCGAATGATCCAGCACTCGTTGCAGGTAAACGTCTGTGCGATTTTCATGGACGAATTTCCAGTAATCGTTGAAGCGGTTGTCTCCGGTCAGTTTCGCCATTTCCGCGCATACCAACGCCATCACCTCAATGTCGCCCAGCGTGTTGAAGATGCGCGGAATCGGCGTGCGCGGAAAGACAGACAAAAACGGATTCGTCACCGAAGCAGTCATATCGGGATGCTTCAACTCCGCCCACGAATCCACGCCGAAGACCACGTCCGCCCATTCGCACGAAGCCGTCCACCACCATTCGTTGACGGCGATCATTTCAATGCGCGGCAACACGTTGACGACCGTGTTGTAATGCCATTTGACGTTGCCCAAAATCGAGTTCGCGTTGGCGAACCACATGGTTTTGGTCGGCGTCGGGATGTGTGTCGAGCCGGTCAGCAGTTTGTTGCCGACGCGCAGCGGATGATCTTCGTGGTTGTAATAGTGCGCCGATTCAGCGCGCCAGTATTGTTTCGGGCGCGCGGGCTTCGACGGATCGAGTTCAATGTCGAAAGGATTTTCGTTGATGTATTGCGGGCAACCGCTGAAAAGCGCAGTTCGATAATTGCCGGCGTAGGAGCCAACGTTCCCGCCAATCTTGCCGACGTTGCCGGTCAGCGCGGCCAGCAAAAAGATGTCGCGGTCTTTGTTGTCGTTGTTGAAAAACTGATTCGGGCCCATTCCGGTGGCGAACAAAGTCGTGCCGGGATTCTGCGCGAAGTGGCGCGCCAGCGATTCAACCGCAGCGGCAGGCGCCCAGGTGATTTCCTCAACGGTTTTCGGGTCGAAGTGCGCGGCGTATTCCTTGACCAAATCGAAGACCGGGCGGCAGCGAACCTTCTTGCCGTCGGCCAATGTGACTTCGATGGAACCTTCCATCAGCGCGTCGCCGACTTTGGAATTTTTGCCGACTTCATCGCGCGTCATCATCTTCGGTGAATTGCTGGCGCGATCCCACCAAACATAATCGCCCCATTCGCCGCGCAGTTTTTCAGTCGTGTAATTCTGCGTGGTTTGCGCGGCAGGTGCGGGTTCTTTTTCGCCCGGCTTCAACACGACGGTGTTTTTCAATGCGGCCTGTCCCTGACCGAACACATCCTGCGCGCGCAAATTCTTCAATGTGTCCATACGCACCAGCACGGGCATATCCGTCCATTGCCGAACGTATTCCCTGTCCCACAAACCTTCGCGCAGGATGACGTTGGCGAAGCCTAAAGCCAGCGCGGGCGTCGTGCCGGGACGAACGACGACGACATCATCGCCTTTACTCGAAGTTGACGAATACTCGCAAGCGAT
This sequence comes from Acidobacteriota bacterium, assembly GCA_017991275.1. Taxonomy (GTDB): domain Bacteria; phylum Acidobacteriota; class Blastocatellia; order RBC074; family RBC074; genus RBC074. Next base: position 5,891 of record JAGNMH010000118.1, on the reverse strand, counting down.
GACGACGACGCGCGTGCCTTTCAGCCGAGCTTCGGTCAGCCAATGTGCGTCCGGCATCTTGGTTGAAATCCAGTTCATGCCCCAGACGACAACGGTCTTGGCGTGTTCGACAGCGGACAGGTCAAACTCGACGGTTTGCTGTCCCGTCACCATCGGATGGCCGGGCGGCAGATCGGTGTGCCACGAATAATTGTCGAAGCCTTTGCCGCCGACCGCTTTGTCCGGGCCGACCTTGCGAATATGCGCGTCGAGCAGCGCCATCGAATTCGCCACACGATACATGCCGAACACGCGCGTCACGCCAAGCAGCGGCATGCCGCCACGGAATTTCAGTACTTGTGTGCCGACACCTCCCGTCGCTTCAATTGTCGCTTCATCGTAATGCTGAGCCTTCAGGCGCTGTTTACCCGCTTCGCCGGTGTAAGTTTCGGCGATGTTTTTCAACGCGGCGGCGACGATCTTCGCGGCTTCGGCGTGCGGCAAACGAACCCATTCATCGCGGGCGCGTTGGAAGTATTCGGCATCCGGACGGCCATCTTTGCCACGCGGGAATCCGGCGTCGTACCAGCGTTTGAAACCAGCGCGCACCATCGTTTGATTGACACGCCGGTCGCCGTAAAAGCGCCGCGTCAACGCCAGGCCTTTTTGGCAAACGCGCGGATCCCAACGATGCGTTGCGCCTTTGCCGTTCAGGTCTTTAGCCTGGCCATATTTCATCGTCGGGCCGATGCGCGTGATGACGCCTTGCCGGACGTAAGCGTTCAGCAAACAGTTGTGCGTGTCATTCGGCGCACATGTGAAGGTGTATTTGGAATCGTACTTCCACAAATCGCGGTAAACGCGCTCCCAGCCTCGATCCGGGTAAACGGCCAGCGGGTTGGTCACCGCTTGCAACTCCCAGGCATTGGCCGCCGAAGCCGCCAGCGCGCCGAAGCCGGCGGCGGTGATTGTTTGCAGAAAATCTCGTCGGGATAGTTCTTTCTTCATTTCCTTGTCTCCCAATTGCGAATGAAGGTAATGATGGATTCGATCTCCGCCTGCGTCAGCGCGCGCCGCACTGGCGACGGTTCGAGGAAACCTTTCATTGCTGTGCCGCGACGGCCTTTGCCGATGGTTTCGACAAAGAAGCGGTCGTTGGCGGTTGAAAGCAAAACTTTGTTGTTGAGCGCCGGGCCTTCGCCGCCTTCGCCTTTCGCACCGTGACAGCCGGAACAATTCGCCGCGAAGAGCTTCGCACCGTTCGCCGCATTGCCTTTGACCCAGCGCGTTGGATTGGTGTCGGGCGTCACCGCCGTATTGCCGCCAAGCTGCCGCAGGTAAACCACGACACGTTGAATTTCTTCCGGCTTCAAGCCCGCCTCATTCGCCCACGAAGGCATCTTGCGACCAGGGCGGCCTTGCTTGATGGTTTCGGTGATGAATTCATCCGAAGCTACTTGCAGAAAGTCTTGTCCGGCGATGTTTGGGAATGGCGGAATGCCGGGATAACGCGCGCCTTTCCCGTCGGCTCCGTGGCATCCGGCGCAGATGGCGCTGAAGATCGTCGCGCCGTCGGTGGCGAATTCGCGCGCGCCGAAGCGCAAGGCGCTGACGCGGTCTTTCGGCAAAAACGCGCCGGGCAGTTCACGCCGCCGCAGCGACAGCACGTACATCGTCAGCAAATCAATCTGCTTTTCATTCAAACCCATCATAGGCATTTGCGAACCCGGCACGATTCCCAACGGCGAACGGAAGTGTTCGCCTAGCCAGTTAGACAAAATCGGGCTGCCCGGCACGTGCGCGAAGTTCGCCTGACCAGGATCTTTCTCTCCGGCGCGCGAAAGGTCAGGGCCAGCATCACCGCCTACGCCGCTGACTTTGTGACAGCCCAGACAGCCCAAAGAATTGAACTGCGCTTTGGCTTCGATCAGTTTGGAAGCGCCGACGCGCGTTGCCAGATAATCGCTGAGCGCCGCACGGTCGGCTTCGCTGATGGCGCCGAAGGAATTTTTCCACGGCAATTCGACGGCTTGTTCGTGGCGTTGCACGTGCGAGTCGTACCAATTTGCCGAATAGCCTTTGACGCCGACGTGCGACAAATCCGGGCCTTCCATTCCGCCGCCGCCGGGACGAATCGTGCCGCCGCGCCCTTCGACACGATGGCAGGCCAGACAATCCAATCGCTCGAAGGTGCTGCGGCCTTTTTCCAAACCGGCCAGATTCGGCACGTTCAGCGCGCTGTGACAGGTTCCGCAACCGGCCTGGCTGTATTTCATCGGCAGCATCGGCTGCGGCCAGAAATGAACAGTGCCGTGCGCATCGGCTTTTTCCGTCGCGCGGCCTTGTCCGCCGTGGCAAGTGGTGCAGCCGTAATCGGATGTTGGATGAACTACGTTTTTGTGCGCAGCGGTGACTGCCAGTCCAGTGATGCCCGATTCGCCCGGAGCCATGCCTACGTGACACGAAACGCAGCGGTCGGAAATGTTCAGCGTCGGGTTGACGATTTGCCGCAAGCGCACATCAAGCGCGCCCTCCGCCGAGCGCGAAGCTTTTTGAATCGAGCGCCATTCCTTGCCGAAGTTTTCCTGTCCGGCGGCGACAAACAGCAGCAGGAACACGCCCATGCTCGACCAAAGCAACAGATGTTTGTTCTTGTTCATAGTCGGTTGGTGGTGATTGGTGGCTGATGGTTGGTGGTTGGCTCTGGGAACCAATCACCAATCACCAACTACCAACCGCCGTTCTTAATGCTTCGGCCAGTCAGCCGGCGACCAGAAAAATTCCCAGTTCGGTCCGCGAAAGTAAGTGCCGATTATCGTCAGCACGATGAAGCCGCACAGGAACACCGTGAACAGCCCCATCGCCCCGGCTCGCGTGGAGTTGTAACGCCGCATCAACCAAATCGAATACAAGGCGTAAACCAGCGTCAGCACCGTTCCCGGATTGATGAGTGTGATGACCAGTTGCGGCACGTGCGGAAACCATTCGCGCAGCCAGCCGAAGCGAATGACGAAAGCTTCGATCAAGATCGAAGCGCCGAAGCCTACGACCATTGCCTGTTTGACCAACGGCCAACCGCCCGCGCCGCCGAACCATTCGCCAGTTCCCTGCTCTTCACGATCCAAAAACGGAATCAATCCCAGGCCGATGATGACGATGGACGGAATGCCTATGCCGCCCATGAATGCCGAAAACGCGACCATCTCCTGCAAACCCAGGAAGTACCACGGCGCTTTGGCCGGATTTTCAGGCACTGCCGGGTTGGCCAGTTCTTTCAGCGGCGCGTCGGAAATCAGCGACAGACCGATGCAGATCAGCGTCGTTAGCATCAGCACGGCCAGTTCGGCGTAAAACAAATGCGGCATCGAAGGCACAGTGTTTTCCGGCCCGCGATTAACGACAGGCGTTTTGCCTTTGACGATGGCGGCAAGTTGATAAGTCTTTTTCGGAGCTTCGGTGAAAACCGGATAAGTTTCCGCGCTGCGCGGTTCCAGTCGCGCGTCGGCATCCGCTGGGCGAACCATTCCACCGTCTTTGCGAATGCGCCAGAAATGCACGACCATCAACGCCACCAAAGCCAGCGGCAAAATCATGACGTGTAGCAGGTAAAACCGAATCAAGGCTTCGTCGCCGACGATGTCCGAACCGAGCAGCAGCAGTTTTTGAAATCCGCCGGGATCGAAGGAATCCGTCAGGTTCAGCGCGTCCGTCACTTCGCGCGGCGATTGGGCAATGTTCGCGCCGATGGTAATCGCCCAATAAGCCAGTTGATCCCACGGCAACAGATAACCGGTGAACGACAACCCCAGCGTGATGACGAACAAGCCCATGCCGATCAGCCAATTGAATTCGCGCGGACGCCGGTACGCCGCCGTGTAAAAGGTTCTGGCCATGTGCAGGATCACGGCGACGACCATGACGTTGGCCGCCCAGCGGTGAATGTTGCGGATGAAACGGCCGGTGGGAACGACGAAGTGAATGTCTTTGATCGAATCGTAAGCGGCGTCGGGATAAGGTTTGTAATAAAACATCAGCAGCACGCCCGTCACCAGCGTAATCAAAAACGCCGCCGTCGTGGCGATGCCCAAACCCATCGTCGTCGTCCAGCGCAAATTCCAGCGATGAGTCCTGACCGAATGCAGATGCAAAAAGACATTGCCGAAAACAAAGGTCGAGCGCGTGCGATCCGTCGTCGGCTTGCCACTGCGAAACATTGCATCGCGCAACCGTCGTGGAGCCGCCAGCAAATTGTCGCGGAAAACCTGCAATGCCGAACGCTCGTGAATGATTGGAGTGCTCATGCTTTCTCCCAAGTTCGTAGTACCGGCTTCAGCCGGAATGCTTCGAGAACCGACCCTTTCCGCCTAAAAGCGGGACTACATGCCTTATGCTTTTTCTTTTGTTCCCGGCGGGACTTTGGTGTCTTCATCCACCACCCACGCGCCGCCTTTGTTGCTGACCTTCAGCCAAGCCAGAGCTTTCGGCGCAGGGCCGCGCATGACTTCGCCGTCAACCGCGAAGCGCGAGCCGTGGCAAGGGCATTCAAAGCCTTCGGTCGTCGGCTTCACCACGCAGCCCAGATGCGTACAGATGGTGGAAACGGCGTGAACGCCTTCGCCATCGCGAAACATCGCCACGGCGCGACCGGGCGGCACAAAGGCTTCGCCGGCAGCCAGCGTTTCCGGCAAAGTCACCGAAAACTTTTTCGACGGCGAAGAAAGCACCGCCGCTTTGGGCAGTTTCAACATTCCCAACACTGAAAAGAGCAACGCGCCCGCCATCGTCCACAGCGCCGACAGCCCCAGAAAATCGCGGCGCGGCATCGGTTCGGGATCAAGGCGTGATTTGGGTTCACCGGCTTTGATAGTCATACCGTCCTCCAGAAGCTTGAATAGCTGATGCGTTCCATCGAAATCGCATCGGCGGGACAACGCTGTGCGCACAGTGCGCAGCGGATGCAACGATCTTCGTCTTTCAAAATGGCGGAGTTTTCGCCGAGGTCTGCGTCTTCGCCCAGCGAATTTCGGATGGCGGCGGCAAGGTCGCCGTTGAGCGCCAGGCCGTCCAGCGAAACCAGCTTCAGGCATTCGGTCGGGCAAACGTCCGCGCAACCGCCGCACAGCACGCAGCGTTCGCCGTCAAACACCGGCGTTACGCCGCAATCCAAACAGCGCGAGGCTTCGCGCATCGCTTCGGTGCGGGTGTAGCCGCTTTCGACAACGACTTCGGGATGGTTCAGGCGCTCTTCGGGATGAATGACGGGAACTGCCGTTCGGCGCAAGGATTCGTAGCCGCGTTCGCGCCGATAGTGTTCCAGGATGTTGTGCGCCGAAACCGAATCGCTGGTGAGCGTGCGTCCGGTCACGAATTGATAAATCGAACGTGCCGCCGCCTTGCCCGAAGCTACCGCGTCAATCAACAGCCGCGTGCCGTGCGCCAAATCGCCAGCAACGAACACGCCTTTGCCTGTCGTGGTCAGCCGCGCAGAATCAACTTTCGGCCAGCCGGGCCGCATCATTTCAATATCCGCGCCGCCGTCTTCTAAAAACTTCAGCGCGGGGGCCTGGCCTACGGAAAGCAGTACGGTGTCGCAGGGAATCACGTCCGTGATTTGATCGTCGTAAAGCGGCGCAAATTTTTTGTCCGCGTCATAAACCCGCAGGCATTTACGAAAGCGCACGCCGGAAATTTTGCCTTCGTAATCGCGCAAAACTTCCAACGGCCCCCAACCGTTGTGCCGTTCAACGCCTTCTTCGTCGCCTTCCATGATTTCGACCGTGTCGGCGGGCATTTCTTCCAGGCTTTCCAGCGAAACCAGATGGACGCGCGCCGTTCCCGTCAATCGCGCTGCGGTGCGCGCCGTGTCGTAAGCGATTTGCCGGACGACAGTGCGCGCCACGTCGTATGCAACG
>JAGNMH010000812.1 GCA_017991275.1 Acidobacteriota bacterium | reverse complement strand
GAACATTATCCCCGGCTGCGTTATACCGAAATGGTTTTTGCCGAAGCAATGCGAATGTATCCACCCGCTTGGGTTATTGGCCGCCGAGTCTTGAACGATTACCAGCTCAACGGTTATCACGTGCCGGATCGTTCGATCATTCTGATGAGCCAATACGTCGCTCATCACAACCCCAAATACTTCCCGGAACCTGACCGATTCGATCCTGAAAGATGGACACCCGAAGCGCGCGAATTCAGGCCGAAATTCAGCTACTTTCCATTCGGTGGCGGGCCTCGCCTGTGCATAGGCGAAAGCTTCGCCTGGATGGAAGGCGTGCTGGTGCTTGCTACGTTGGGCAGAAAATGGCGAATGCGGCATTCACCCGAGCATAAAGTTGAGCTGCAGCCGATTGTCACTTTGCGGCCAAAACACGGAATGAAAATGAAGCTGGAACGGCGGTAACAGACCTATGGACCTCTTTCTTTTTGTCTTGCTGCTTTTGTTGGGGGCGATGGTTGCGATCATCGCTTTGATCTACCGTTACGCCTGGATGAAGGCGCGAATCCCTGTGCTGGTGCAGCGCGAATTCAACCAGTGGAAAGGCGCAGCCGAGTTTGAAATGCAAGAACGGATTCGCGCTCGCGTGGAAGAATGGCGTGACCGGGAAACTCAAACCATTCTAGCTGAAGCTCAGCGAGATTCCCTGGTTGAAGCTCATAAGCTTTTCAAGGATTGGTGCGATGAAGAACTCGTCGCGCTTCGTAAAGAGCAGCGAGAGATGGCTTTGCGTGAAGCCAGAAACAAGCTGGCTGAGTGGATGCAGGATCATGAAAAAAACATTCGCCAGGACGCCGTGCAGCGCAGTCAGGCCGTCACAACAGGCAAGATCGTTGAGCATCTGGTTCCATACCTGCCAAACTTTAACTACAACCCCAAAGACGCGCGCTTCATTGGCAGTCCTGTGGATTTTGTTGTCTTCGATGGCATGAGCGATGACGAGGACGATCAGCTAAGCATCGTCTTTGTCGAAGTCAAAACAGGTATGTCAGTGCTTACTCGCAGAGAGCGAATGGTGCGCGATGCGATCAAAGCCGGGCGAATAAAATGGGTAGAGTGGCACGCCAGCAACGAACTGCAACAAGCAGCGCCGGGAATGTTTGAGTGATTTTAGCCGCGCTCAATAACGTATACGTAATGTTGAAAGCCGCGCCAGAAAATTTCCTTTTCTACTTTCAAACCGTTGCGTTCGGCTAAGCGGCGCGATGACAAATTCTCCGGGCGAATCATGGAAATAATCCGTCGGCTGCCAAGCCGGTTGAAGCCGTAATCCAGGCAACCGAGCGCAGCTTCCGTCGCCAGGCCAAGTCCCCAGAAATTCCTGTTAAAATGGTATCCGACTTCCAACTCTTCAACGCCATCAACTTCCTGTATCACCAAGCCGCAATCTCCGACGAACTGAAGACTGTCTTTCAAAATCACGGCCCACACGCCGTGGCCATAGCTTTCGTAACGTTTCAGGTTGCGATCAATCCATTCGCCCATTTCCTGAGGATTCAGCGTCTTCGGAAACAGGCTCATAGTTTCGGCATCGCCCCAGATTTTCAGAAGCTCTTCGCTGTCAAGGTGGGTGATTTCTCGTAACAGCAGCCGCTCAGTTTCCAGAATTACTTTGCTCATCGTTTTGCTCCGAATGGGTTAAGAATGGTGGGTAATTTATACAAAGGCGGCCAGCTTGGCGAGTCGGTCGTATTCTGCTAAAAGTCTGGTCGCCAAGAAATCCAATCAATCTAAACAATCTGGAGGCTTCAATGAAGAAAGGCAGAAAGTCCGGTGAATTAATCCATCGCCGGGAGATGGTCAAACGCAGTTCGGCTGCAAGTGTTGGAGCCGCCATAACTTTGACAGAAACAGATGCGGTGCGCGGAGAAAATTCCTCGGCGAATTTGACTGGCTTGGCTGCTGAATACGACAAATACGATGGTTTGGGTTTGGCCGAGTTGATTGCAAAGCGGCAAATCACGCCGGTTGAATTGCTCAATGCAGTTCGTCAACGAGTCGAAGTTCTCAACCCGAAGCTTAACGCTTTTTGCGATCTGTTTTTCGACAAAGCCGAAGCGCAAATCAAGGCAGGCTTAGGCGGAACATACAAAGGCGTGCCGTTCGCGCTGAAAGACATTGGCATTCACATGGCTGGCGTGAAAACAACTTCTGGCAGCCGGGTTTTCAAAAACTACAGGCCGGGTTTCGACAGCACGCTTGTCGAACGCTACAAGAAAGCCGGGCTGGTGATTTTTGGCCGCACGGCTTCACCGGAGTTTGGATTGACGACGACCACCGAATCTGTGCTGTTCGGCCAGACTCACAATCCCTGGAACCTGGAACGAACTTCGGGCGGTTCTTCAGGCGGAACCAGTGCGGCTGTGTCCGCTCGGATTTTGCCTATGGCTCACGGCAGCGATGGAGGAGGCTCGATTCGAATCCCGGCTTCGTGCTGCGGGTTGTTTGGATTGAAGCCTACGCGAGGCCGTGTGCCAATGGGGCCGACTCAGTTTGAAAGCTGGAACGGTTGTTCGCATCACCACGCGCTGACGATTTCAGTCAGAGACAGCGCGGCTTTGCTGGACGCGACGACTGGAGATGAACCTGGTTCGCCATTTCTTTCGCCGCCGCCTGCTCGTCCATTTTTGAAAGAAGTCGGCTTGCCGCCCGGCAAGCTGCGAATCGCTTTGGCGATTGAGCCGACTACCGGCGGCCCGGTTGATCCCGAATGCAGGCAAGCGGCGATGGATGCGGCCAAACTGTGCGAAAGCCTAGGCCACAC
>JAGNMH010000811.1 GCA_017991275.1 Acidobacteriota bacterium | reverse complement strand
GTGTTGTTCCAGCCAACGGAGCATCATCTTCACTTCTTCCTGATAAAAGTAAGCCAGGATTCCCCAGAAGTAATACCGCACCAACCGTGCGATCAGAATCGTCACTGCAAATCGCATTGGTGGGTAATTCAGCGCGCCCGCCGCAACCACAAAAATCTTGAAAGGCATCGGCGGAGGCAGCAGCGCAGGAACAACCAGCGCAAACAAACCCCATTTGCGATACAAGTCTTCCACCTGCCCCAGATGTTTTGGATGAAATCGCTTGGTGATGAACTTTTCGCCGCTTCTGGCTATTCGGTAAAGCGCCAAACAGCCAAGCACGGAACCAATCGCCGGAAAGAGTGGGAAATAATAAACTTCGGTCGGATTGTGCGCAACGCGCGTGACGGTGATGTAATCACTGACTTCAGGCAACGACAGCAGCGACGAGTCCAACGCGCCAATAAACACCATCAAAGGCGCAGCCCAATCCATCGGCGCGACAATTACCTGATGGGAAATTCCCTGAAACCACAGTTTTAGCCAGTCCAGCATAGTCGGTTCATTGTTCACGGTTTGCATCTCACAGTCAGACCTCAACTGCAATTCACTGCGAACCGTGAACTGCGAACCGCGAACTTCTCAAATCCTCTTGATAAAGCTTTTACCCGGAAGCTGTTTGATTCTATCTTTCATCTCCAAGCCGAGCAAAGCATTCATCAATTCGGACGAATTCATTTCGCTGGAAATTAACAGTTGATCAACATGGGCTGGAACATCGGCAGAAAGAATATCCAAAATCTTGCGTTCAGCGTCGGTCAAGGCGACAGCTTCAAAAATCGGTTGGGCATCGGACTTACCATTGGCAAAAACCGGGCGCTCAATTCCGAAAAGTTTCTCCTTGGCTTCACGCGGAAGTTCGTCAACCACGTCGCGCCAGATTTGAACCAGCTTCGCGCCGTCTTTTATCAAAAAGTTCGGCCCGAACGAAGTCTGCGAAGTTATGTTTCCCGGCACGGCGAAAACCTCGCGGCCTTGTTCGTTGGCCAGCCGAGCCGTAATTAATGAACCGCTGTGTTCCGAAGCTTCGACAACCAGAACGCCAAAACATAATCCGCTCAGGATGCGATTTCGATAAGGAAAGTTCTGCGGCAAAGGCGGAGTGCCCAGTGGAAATTCCGAAACGACTGCGCCATTAGCAATGATTTGTTCTTCCAGCTTTTTGTGCTCTTTGGGGTAAATGGTTTCGAGTCCCGTGCCGACAATGGCGATTGTTTGGCCTCCAAGCTCAAGCGCGCCACGATGAGCCGCTGCGTCAATGCCTCGCGCCAGGCCCGAAACTATCGTCAATCCGTGAGAAGCCAGATCACGCGACAAACTTTCTGCGACGTTGACCCCGTAAGTCGAACATCGCCGAGAGCCGACAACGGCCAGTGCCGGACGTTCCATTGCTTTCCGCAAATCGCCGCGAACGTATAAGGCAATCGGCGGATCGTGAATTTCGCGCAGCAAGTCTGGGTAATCATCATCTTCCAGAGTGATGATTACGGCGCTCAGTTTTTCCAGCCGTTCGATTTCGGCGTTGGCTTTTTCCAGGATGGAGGAGTCTTTCAACTCTTCGACGGTGTCCGGCTTCAAACCTTCTTTTCCCAACGCCAACCGCGAAGCCGCGAAAACTCCGGCTGGCGATCCAAATCGGCTAAGCAGTTGATTTGCCGTTCGCGGGCCGATGCCGCGAACCATGTTGAGCGCGACCCAATCGGCCAGATCAGCACGCATGCAGGTTTCCTCCTAAGGCTGAAAATATGCTTTGGGGTGGCGGCGGGGATTATACGAAGACCGATTGCGATTACGAAACCTGAGCCAATTTACTTCGATTGTTTTTTCAAACTGACGATGTTGGCGAAGAGGCGATAACCGCCTTGAACTCCGGCTGGCAACTGGCGGTAAAACGCATAAGCCGCATAAACAAACGTACCTTTACCGTATTGGGCATACATCAACCCGCCTTTTTGCGGAGCTTGTCCGCGGTCGTTGCACTCCAGCAGAGGTTTGTAGCGTTCGTCCCAATCGCTCATCCATTTCGAACCGCGCTCTTCCACCCAGCTGTCAAAATCGGCCAGCGTGATTTTGTTCGGCGCGTTGAAGATCGGATTTGCCGGATCGAGGATCGTGATCTTGGAATCTTCTTCGGAAACTTCTTCGGCTCGCGCGCCCAGTTTGTACGGGTACGGCCCGTAAGGCGCTCCGTCGAATTCCTGCGTTTGATATTGGTAAATCAGATTGCCGCCGCGTTCGCAATATTCCAGCAGGCGTTTGCTGTAAGCCTTCAAATCGTCGCGGACGGCTGTGGCGCGAATGCCTACGATGACCGCGTCGAATCCATCCAGGTTTCCGCTGGCCAAATCGTTTTCGCCAAGCATCGTGACTTTGACGCCGATCTGTTCCAGAGCTTTCGGGATTTCATCGCCCACGCCCATCACGTATCCAACCGACAAGTTCGGAGCGACTTTCACATCAACTCCGCGCACGGCCATCGTCGCCGGGCGGTAAAGATGACGCGGTTCGTTGTCGCGGTGAGCGATGACTTCGTAACCTTCGGTGTATTCGCGTCCGGCGTATTCGGCAACGGCTTGAATCTTCAAATCGACATCGCCGCCCGTAACTCGTGGCACAGAAACCCGGAACGCGAAGTTGCTGATTTCGCCTTCGTGCGTGAAGTTGAACGCTTGATCGGCAGGCGCGGAAGTCCAACCTGCTGGCAGTTTCAATCGGACTTTGCCAGTTGAATTGCCTTTAACGTTGTTCAGCACATTGACCGCGACGTTG
>JAGNMH010000117.1 GCA_017991275.1 Acidobacteriota bacterium | reverse complement strand
GCTTCGACCAGCGCAGCCAATCGGGAGCGCAATTCATCTCCGCCAAAAACCTGAATCACCAGCTGAATGCCAAAAAAAACGGCGTGATCGTCTTTACGACCGGTTAGAAAAGATCGGCGGCTGCCATCAATCCGTCTCTGATTGTCGCTTTTGACCAGATACACACCGCCAGCGAAGGCCGCCGCCAAAACCAGCATCACCAGCCAAAAAAGGCCTGTGCCAATCAAAAAGAAAAGAAAGATGTTCATCAATGTTCCCCGAACCCACTGCTCAAACGGCAAAGACGCAAAGCGGCAAAGGCGCAAAGAAAAGTTTTGGCGATTAACAAAGCCCATTTATGGCCTTGCGTCTTTGCGTTGAAGCCGTTTTTCGTCAAAGTTTAACCACTAAACCATCCGCCGCCGCTGCGCCCATAAGAACCTGAACGACCGGAGCGAACACCATTGACTCGACCATCACTGCCACGACGCACGCTGGTACGACCGAAACCACTCGGCTTTGACCTGCCAACTCCGGTTGCGCCGGGCGAAGTACCTACGCGAGCTGAACTAAACACGGTCGGCCTGGTGACTGGGCGATAACTGGGCGGGTCAAAATTTGGGCGTGTGTTCACAGGAGGAGGCGGAACACGATAACTCCCTCCGTAAGCTCCACCGTAACCTCTTCCATAAATGATCGTAGCCGGCCGACTGTAATAATAATGATTGTAAAACCACCAATGCGAAAGCGGCGAACCGCCATAGTAATAATGCCGGACGGTTGACGCCGGAGCAGATGTAGAATTCGTAGAAGGCGTGCTACCAGCCGTTAACTGTTCGTCATAAGGCTTGAAATCCGACAACCGCAACATCCGGACGTTGATGTCATTTTTCTGCCATTCCACGAAATCTTCGTTGATGTCGTCCAGTTCCGCTGCCTGAGTCTGGTCTTTGGTCAGGTAAATCACCTGCAAAATTCCGCGCTGTTTCAACTGTTCGGCTGGCGGCAGCTTTGCCAGGTAACGGTTGTCGAATTGATTGTCCTGGTCGGTGTAAGGCGACAACCGGTTGGCATCCAGCAGCAACATTGCCGGAGCGTTTTCTGGCAAGTTTTTGCGCTTTTCGTCAATTTCGTTGGCGTAATAGGCCAGCGCTCCCAGAGTTTCGTGCGAGCGAACAACTCCCAGCGGATGCGGCCAATTGTCAAAAACTGGGACCAAAGTGACGGCATCGGCCATCGCGGCTCCGACTGCAATCGAAGCCGGGCCGGGCAGATCCGAAATAATCAAAGTCTGATTGGTGTTTTTCCCCGACGCAATCAACGAACGCAACCCCTCAGCGCGTTGGTAAGCCTCGATCATGTCACCGGTGCGAATCAGCTTGACCTCGCTGTTGAGTGAACTCTGCGAAAGCGATTGCAACAGGGTCGGCGTGAAAAAGGGCTGCCATTGCGGATCGCGCGGCTGATAGATCGAAACCAGATAGTTCGGATCATATGCATTCCAAACCTTGCCTACGCTGTCGGTTGGCGTCAGAGCAGCCGGATAAGTCAAAGCAGTCCCGACTGAACCGACATTCCACCCTTCTTTCTTTTGCAGTTCCAGCGATTCTTCAGCGACCTCCGGCTCGTCATTGCCAGCAAGTTGATAAAGTCCCAAACCGGCCATGCTCAGCGCCGCCGTCCAGGCAAGACCTTTGCCGACCTGGCGGCGGGACAGATGTTTTTCAAACCAGTTCGGAGTTTGGCGCTGCAATGAAGAATTCGCAGTTGGCCCGGATTGAACCGAACTGGCTCTGGTGTATTTGTTTTTTGTTTTGTTGGCCATAATAAAACGCCGAGCAAAATACTAATCCTGCTTTTTAGTAGCCAAGACCAAGTCATCAACCGAAAAGACCTCGCCATTCAATGAGCGAAAACCAAACGTGCCATACAGGAACTTTTCCTTGGTTGGACTGGTATCCGTCCAAGACCCTAACCCGATTTTCTCTCCCATCTCGTTGGTAATCCAGTGACGAACCCTTTCTCCGCTAACTTCAATATGGATTTCGTAAGAAGTCGTTTCATTGAGTGTTACTTGAACCGGAAATGGCAAGCTGACTTGTTCAGGAGCTTCTCCTTTCCGAACAACATAGGTGTAAAATTTATTTGGCTCGTGAGTTGTGGATTTCGGCCCAGCCAAATGAAACAAGTAATAGTTGAGACCTTCTTGGTCTGCTTTTACCGCCCAACTAGCTCCTTTTCCATCATCCAGCCAGATTATAAAACCACTATCTTCTTGGATGTCGCGATACACCTGACTTTTCAGTAATCCCAGGCCAGCACCTTTTACTCTTAACCTTTTGTTACTCCCAACTCCTGCTCTTACCAACTCCCACGAAGGTGGTGGGGTTTGCCAATTAAAAAAGTCGTCAAACCCGTCTGAAATTCCTCCTGAGGTCACAATCGGATCAAGTTTGACTTCAATTGTCCGCGGTCCAGGTGCAAGGGTTTCTTTCCTTAACGACGGTTGATAGCCAAGCAACTCGACTCCGATTGTATGCTCACCAATCTGATCAATCACGTAATCAATCACAACCTTACCGTCATTTTGAACTGTGCCACGCAAAGCGCCGTCTATCAAAACCCTTGCTCCAGGCAGTGATTCAAATGTCAGCGCCGCCACCTTGTCCATTGTGACAGGGTAGATCATCGTCGTGCCCGCTTTGAGATCGGGCAATTCGCCAAAAAAATCTCGATATTCGGGATGTTTGATTTTTAGCTTATGAATGCCCGGTGTTAAATCGGAAATGGTCATTGAGCCAGTTTGATCAACGACTCCGCGGGCCTGCGGCTCTTCGCCAATAAAAACTTTCGCCCCAACAGGCATATCCACCAGATTGAGCGTCGCGGTCTTGGCCGTCAACTTCAGCAAAACAGTGTCGGTGGCTTTAAGTATCTTCGATTTTCGTTCGTCGCTTTGATAGCCTTGAGCTGCGCCTTTGACCTTGTATGCCAGCCCTCGTTTCAACACAAACTGAGCCTGCCCGCTGGCATCCGCTGTTCCCTCTTCGACAAGCTTGCCAGCCAGAGTTTCAATAATAATTTTGCCTTCAACTTCCGGGTCGAAAAGTACTATCAAAACGCCTTTGGATGGCGAAGCCGTCTTCACAGGTTTGACGGTGTTGTTATCGGTTCGGGCTTTGGGTTCGACAATGGTAGGGCGACGCTGCGCCAAAGCCGGTTGGACCAGAAAAAGAAAACAAAGGTACAGAGGTAAACGAGCGGAAAGTTTTGCAAATTTAAGAAGAGACTTTGCCATTACAGTCAGTTTGAGTTTTTGGCACAACGAAACCCGACGTAATCTGAGGCAAAAGTGGGAACTTCGTAATAACGGTCGGTCGTCGTCTGCTCTGCTCTGGGAGTTTTGAAAGTGCCGCCGCGAAAAACTTTGCCTTCGCGAAAAACTTTGCCTTCGCCGGATTTTGCATTGCTGCCCGGGTATGGTTTGTAATCCGTCCCTGTCCATTCTGCCACATTTCCGGCCATATCTAGCAAGCCAAAAGGGCTGGCGCCACAAGGGTAATTACCAACGGCGCGAGGTTTCCTCAAACCCTCTTCAGAAGAATTTGAACACTGCTCTTTTGGTTGGCCACCATACGGGTAAAGCAGGTTTTCTTTTCCTCGCGCGGCATATTCCCACTCGGCCTCGGTCGGTAAACGCTTCGATTTCCATTCACAAAAATCGCGCGCAGCAAACCAACTGACATTGACCACTGGCAACGTCGCTTCTCCGGGCGCAAAGTTGCCATCTACCCAATGACTGGGGGCTTGTCGTCTATCCTGGCGAACAAACTCAGCATATTGCTGATTCGTGACTTCGAACTTATCAATCAGGAACGGCTGAATTTCGACGGAGTGAGCGGGTTTTTCAAAATCGTTTCCGTCGTCTCGCCCCATCATAAAATTACCGCCAGGGATGGCAATCATATCTATGACACCCGCTACTCCGCCGGTAGTTGTGTTTATTGGTGGCTTCGGACGGGTGAGCAACCAGGCAGAAATGGCAACAGCCAGCAAAGCCACTATTGCCACTCCAAAAATCAATGGAAGTTTCGATTTCTGCTCCACAGCCGGGCGGATTACTTGCTGGCGAGAATAATCATCAACGCCGGCTGAATTGTTTGATGGCATGCCGACAGCGTTGTTGTTCGACCGTGGTGCAGGACTCGAAGAACGCCTTGAGTCTGTTACTACGGTGTTACCTATGCCCACCGTTGGCGCATCTGCCAGGCTTTGTCTTGCCGTGCCTCGGCCTTCGGCCAGCAGGGTTTGACGCGCTCCCAACATTCGACCGGTGATTTTGGCTGCGCCGGTCATTTCGTACTCTTCCAGCAATTCCAGAAACTGGCGAGCAGTTTGGAAACGATCATCCGGATTTTTCTCCAGCGATTTGAAAACGATCTTTTCCAATTCCGGCGAAATTCCAGGGTAGAACTCTGCCATTGCCGGCACAGCCATTTCAATGTGTCCGCGCCGAATTTCGTAATCGGATGTTCCGCTGCCGTCACCTTCAAAGGGGACACGCCCCGTCAGCATTTCGTATAGCACCACGCCTAGCGCATAAATGTCGGAGCGATGATCCAACTCGCGGCCGCGAGCCTGTTCGGGACTCATGTATTCCGGCGTGCCCGGATTGAATCCCATTTGTGTTCCGCCCTTGACGCCACGGACTTTGACGATGCCGAAATCGGTGACTTTAACGACGTCATCCGGCGTGACCAGTATGTTGGCAGGTTTCAGATCACGATGGATGATGCCCTGATGGCGAGCGCCGGATTTATCTGAGTAGATAAAATTGTGAGCGTAATCAATCGCAGCCAACACCTGCTTGAAAAGTTTCAGCGCGCGATAATCGGGAATCGGCCCGGTTTCGCGAGTAATCATCTTTCGCAGATCGCGTCCAGGAACATATTCCATCACGATGCACGTCGTGTCTCCGACAGCAATGAAATCATAAACACGCACAATGTTTGGATGATCTAGTTGCGATTGGACAAAGGCTTCGCGTTCAAGCCTCTCTCTGAGATGGTCAACCTGACGCGGGCTGAAATCTTCCGTGCGAATAGTTTTAACAATAACTTCGCGTGCCAAACGCGTGTGGCGTCCAAGGTAAAGCTCTCCCATACCGCCTTCGCCGAAGGGGCTGATGACCTCATAATTACCAATAGTGCGTCCGAGCATATTCATTTGGATCGCCGCTGAAAATTCGTGTCAAAAATTGAAGGCTTAATCAGCCAAACGCTTAACCATAAATCACTTTGTCGGTCTTTTGAAATTCAAAATGCAATCCTGGTCGCGCAAACTAACGGTCAACGTAAAATTGCCAATGCGCAATCTGTCTCCATCGCTTAGCTCCGCCAGTTCAACCTGCTCTTCGTTCAAATGAGTCCCGTTAGCGCTGCCAAGGTCAGAAACGAAATACTTACCCTCACGCCGCTCAATGGCCACGTGATTGCGCGAAATGTTGTCCCCCTCCAAAATCACCTGATTATCGGTTCTTCGTCCGATGGTGATGCGCTCTTGAGTGAACGGCTGAGTGACTCCCTCTTCCAGCCCTTTGACAACAATATGGGGGCTAAGCGCGATGACAGGCGGCAACCGATTGGGAGTTGTCTTGCGACTGTCCAGCAGGCCGGTTCCAACTGATGAAGTTAAATGCACAAGCAGAATATTCTGGCCGATACGAAGATGATCACCATCTTTCAGTTTAACTTTTTGCACACGTTGTCCATTTGCAAACGTGCCATTACGGCTGAAATCTTGCAGAATATACGCGGCTCCCAACCGCGTAATTTCACAATGAAGTCTTGAAACCGTGTGTCCGTCAAGAACAATATCGCAATCTTCACCGCGCCCAATTGAAGTTCGCCGACCTGACAGAAACAGACCTGTCCTACCAGCACACAACCCATCAACAAAGCTCAAAGTGAGTTTGCTAGGTGGCGAACTCGAGGTGGCTCTACCTCCCGACAGCGAAATCGCCACGGAAGAATCAAGCGAGTGAGTAAGTTCGTATTCCTGACCAACCACTATGGATTCAACATCCCCCTGAACTATTGAAAATGCACTACCTCACGCTGTGAGGTGTAACGTTAGCAACCCGGATTTTTCACGTCTAAATTTGCGTCGAGGCGTCCGCAGATTGGATTCGTCAATGTACTTTTATGCCAAAAAATACTTTTGCCAAAAGAGTTCATAGATTAGCACGAGGCCATGTCTTTGGCTAGCCAGCCCTCACTCGGTGATTGCCATACCAGCCCCGCTCACCATATACACAGCTACTAATCAAGCCTTGGCAGTTTTATCAAAATGGGCAACTTCATTTCGCCCAATTTTCACAAGAATGAAATTATTAAACACTGGCAAAGACCAAAAGCTGGTTGACTCACTGCATGATCGAAGCTAGAATCCGCCCGCGTCGGTAGCGAACCTCAAAAAGCTTCACCTAAGAAGCGCCCCTTTCGTAGCCGCGCCCTTGTCCCCTTCAATTAGCAGCGAACATCACTTCAGATATTCATGATTGAGCAGTTCTTGATAGGGGATTACTTTTCTTGATTGATTCTGCAGTTGTGCAAGTTTGAAGTATCCCCGTTGAATTTCTCGTTGGGCAACAGGGGAATCACTCTATTTATTACAAGTTCTGTTGAATTCTAAAATTTCTGTTGGCGTTTGCGCCTTGATCCAGTGTTGCTGGAATTCGAAACAAATCCACCGCCTCACAACCGTCAAGTTGTTTCGACCATTCAAATTAGGGCTAACGTCGTGTCGAGAGGAGAAAAGGATGCGAACCTCACATATCCGTTTATTGTCCAATTATTCATTAATTGCTGTGCTTGCCTTTTTATGCCTGAGCTTGGTAGGTCAAGCCTCTGCTCAAGGAGTACAGGGGTTGCCTGGCAGTGCGGCTGACGCCTCACAGGGGCGGGGAATCAGCGAAAACAAGCTCGGTAGTGTTCTCTTCTTTAACTACTACACCAGCGACGCTCTCAGTTCTCAGGTCAATACCAGGTTCAATATCACCAATGTCAATCCGTCTCAAGACATTGTAGTTCATGTCTTTTTTGTTGACAGTAACACCTGCAGTATCGCTGACGCTTTCCTGTGCTTGACGGGGAATCAAACGACGACGTTTTTGGCATCTGACCTTGATCCAAATATCACCGGGTACTTGGTTGCCGTTGCCGTTGATACACAGGGCCGTCCTGTCAGTTTCAATTATCTTGCAGGTGATGAGCTGGTTGTGACTTCTACCGCTCACCGATTCGGATTGGCAGCAATGGCCGCAGCTCGTCGCGACGGCAACTTCGCTTCGCCAATCAACGCTGATGGAACCACAGCGACAATGTTCTTCAATAGTGCTCAATACGATTCGCTGCCTTATTCGATGGTGCTGGACAGTTTTCCAAGTCAAGTTGGCGCAGTTGGCGCACCTCTAGCGGACACAAGAATTTATGTTTATACGCCAATGTCAGACCTGGTTACTGGCAATTTATTCACCGGCACCCTCTTCTTCCTGATGCATGACGATGCTGAGCACACTTTCTCAGGATCACTACCTCTGAACTGTTTCCTGGCTTCTGATAAACAACGAATTACATCAGTTCGCACCTCACCCCCTATCAATACAATAGTTCCCACTGGGCGTACTGGCTGGGCGGCTTTTTACGGCAATGGCTCACCCAAAATAGTTTGCAATCCTTCGGGCGCCACTGTCACTCTCGCAAATGTACCTCTGATGGGTGCAACTGCGACGAAAGTCGGCGCATTTAGCGGCGGACATAATTTGCGATATGCGACTACTTTTAACGCCCCCGGATACTCAATTACGATTCCGGTTATTCCACCAAGTTGCGGCTCCAGTGTCGAATACCCGACAAATGGAAGCAGCTTATGTCCGTTATAATTTAACCAAGCGGAAGGCCGCCTCACACAAACCTCACACACGTGCCACCGCTGGACCGTCATTGTTCGCAATGACGGTTTTTATGCCGAGCGCAATCATCAAAGTGATTGCGCTCAAACTTTTTTATGAAGGGTAAATAACGAATTCACAAAATTTTCTGAAACCTGATTGCAATCAGAGCGTGGAATACGCGGAGTTCTTTTTCAAAAAAGGCTAAGTGTGTACTGCCGACCGATAGCAATGACACGAAACAGCGACACGATGTGGCGCTTGTTAGTTGTCGGCGAATCTGAAATATAAGAAGTAGATAGACGGATACCTCAAATCCGACGCGATTGCCCCTACAGATAGCCTCAGTTGCCAGTCAGCCTGCATCACCCTCATTTTGACTTGTAAGCAATGACTGGAATCGCATTCGGCTAATACATAACTCCACTCACACATAAGCGAACTCAATTTCAGCGAGAGCAACACAACATGGCAGAATTTATTTGCAGACTGGGAACTCCGGCGGGCGACATTGTGACGCGCACGGTCGAAGGGCTATCCGAAAAAGAACTGCGGCAAAGACTACAACTTGAAGGCTACAGGATATTCTCTCTTGAATCTTCGGGCCAAGGCGGGCGCAGCAGCACAGGTCAGCGGTTCGTCAAAATTAAGATGGACGACTTCCTGCTCTTCAACCAGCAATTGGCTGCGTTGATTCATGCCGGACTGCCTGTACTACAATCAATTCAAATGCTTCGCCAAAGATCGCCGAATGCTAGGTTGCGTTCGGTGCTGGCGGATGTAGAGTCGCGCATCAAATCTGGCAGCGCGCTTTCTGAAGCATTTGCCGCACAAGGCGACACTTTCCCTAAAATTTATACCGCCTCGATCCTTGCAGGCGAGCGTTCCGGCAACCTTGATGACGTATTACGCCGTTATGTTGAGTACACGAAAGCAATCGCCCAACTCCGTCGTAAAATTCGTGGCGCTCTAACCTATCCTGTTTTGTTGCTTGGCGCGGCGGTTGTACTTATTGCAGTTTTGACAACATTCGTCATCCCACAATTTTCATCCCTTTACGAAAACATGGGATCAGAACTACCAACAATCACCATCGTCGTTGTAGGCCTGTCGAAATCCATACGCGAAAACCTGTTTTGGCTGGCTCCTGCGCTGCTGGGATTAATTGCGGCAATTTATTCCTGGCGTAAAACAGAAAATGGAAGGCGAACAATGGATCGCTGGATACTGAAAATCCCGATTATTGGTGAGCTGGTCAGGCAGATGACGACAGCGCAGTTTTCCAGAAGCATGGCAACTTTGCTGGCAGGCGGCATCACAGTGGTCGAATCATTCCAAATTGCAATGAATTCAGTCGCCAACCGAGAACTTTTGAGAAGCACTGAGCCTGCGCTTCCCAAAGTTCGCGAAGGCAAGCCATTTACAGAAAGTCTGGCTGAATCCGGCTGGGTTCCGGAACTGGCAACTGACATGATTGGCGTCGGCGAGCGTTCAGGCTCTTTGCGCGAGATGCTTGACGAAGTTTCAGGCTTTTATGATGCGGAAACCGAAGTCAAACTGGGTCAATTGACCAGTTTGATTGAACCAGCAATTTTGCTTGTTATGGCCGGAGTCGTCATCACGATTCTTTTGGCCATCTATCTGCCGCTGCTGCAAATGGTCAGCAAAGCAGGCTCGTAATTACTTTTTTGGATTTCACATGGCTATTTCAGCAGAACCAACAAATCAGCAATCAGAGCGCGAAACTGCGGAGCGCCTGGCTGCACGTTATCGTCTCAATTTTATTCAACTGGAAAACCAGCCGGTGGATTACGGGCTGGTGCAATCGCTGCCTGTTGACCTGATGTTGCGGAACAAATTCGTTCCGCTTCGCCGCGAAAACGGCCACATGGTGATAGCCATGGCCGATCCTTCGGATTTGATGCTGCTGGATGAACTGAAAGCTCAACTTCGCACTCATTTGAAGGTCGAAGTCGCAACAGCCAGCGCCATCGAAGGAGTTTTACGAAAAGGGGACGCCTCCCAACGAGTTCTGCAGGAAGCAACCGAAGGCTTTCGGGTTTCTCTGGTCAGGGAAACCGACCAGGGCGAAGAAGTTCTCGACCTTGATCGTCTGTCAGGCGATGCGGAAATGTCGCCGATTATCAAACTCGTTGATACGATTGTCTTTACGGCCTTGGAAAAGCGCGCGTCCGACATTCACATGGAAACGCGCGACAACGATATGGTCGTCCGTTACCGAATTGACGGCGCGCTTTATGAAGCTGGCGACCCGATTGACATACGTCATCACCAGACAATCATCTCCCGCATCAAGGTCATGTCAGAACTGGACATCGCTGAGCGTCGCGTTCCGCAGGACGGACGTTTTCGCATGCAGATAAAAGGACGCAAAGTTGACTTCCGCGTTTC
>JAGNMH010000810.1 GCA_017991275.1 Acidobacteriota bacterium | reverse complement strand
TGCTGCTGAATTATCCGAACGTCAAAGAACAACGCGAACGGATCAACGCACACGCCGAAGCCGCACTCATGATGGCGGCAATCCTGCTGGCCGCCGGAGCTTTCACCGGCATTTTGAAAGAATCAGGCATGCTGTCGGCGATGGCTCAAGCGGCTGTTGGGCACTTGCCGCGGGCAATGGCCGGACATATTCCTTTTGTGCTGGGATTGCTTTCAATGCCGTTGAGCTTGCTGTTTGATCCTGACTCTTTCTATTTCGGGGTGCTGCCGGTTGTCGTAGAAGTTGCTGGAACTCTGGGCGTGCCGGCGGTTCAGGTTGCACAGGGCGCATTGCTTGGACAGATGACCACTGGGTTCCCCGTCAGCCCATTGACGCCCGCGACGTTCTTGCTGGTTGGGCTGGCGAATGTCGAACTGGGCGAGCATCAGAAATTCACGATTCCGTATTTGCTGGGGGCGTCGGTGGTGATGACGCTGGCCTGTGTGTTGTTCAAAATCTTTCCGTGGTGAAGGCCGGTTGAGGGCGATTCACGAAACTTTTCAGACTATTGGAGTATATGGATTTATGAAAAAGAGAAGTATGCGGCTTGCCGTAATTATCTGCCTTGTTTCGGTATGGGCGTTGGTTGGTGCGACTTTTCAGCAAACTGCGACATTGGCCCGAAACGAATCTCGTCAAGGTTCGCCTGAACTTCTGCAAAAGGTTTGTGGCAGTTGCCACGCGCTGAGCAAGGTGACGGGGGCGCGTCGCAGCCGCGCGCAATGGGAAGAAGTCACTGACAAGATGATTTCGTCTGGAGCGAAAGCTTCGGATGATGAGTTCACCGCAGTTATCAACTATCTGGTCAGCCAATACGGCAGGGCCAATGTGAATACGGCCTCTGCCAGCGAGATCGCAGAGGCGACGGGGTTGTCGGAGCAGGAGGCCGAAGCCATCGTCAAATACCGGAAAGACAAAGGGAAAATTGAAGACTTCGATGCGCTCAGCAAAACGCCGGGCGTCGCGATAGAAAAATTGGAAAAGAGTCGAGACGCGATTTCTTTTTAGCCTGCGCGCCATTGAGCGCCAACACTGTCAGAGGAGAACACCTATGCCTAATTTAGCAAAAGTCTTTGTGCTGCTTGCTGTGTTTATCACGGCAACCGCGATTTACCTGAGCGCTCAAACACCACAGACTCCACGGCCCAGGCCACCAGCAAACAGGCCAGGCGCGAACGATAAGCATGTCGTAGATTCCGCCGCCGCCGACCGTGGTCGCAAAATCTGGGCTGCCGAATGCGTTTCGTGTCACGGCGGCAACGCCAGAGGCACTGAAAAAGGTTCCAATCTTGTGCGCTCTGAAATGGCCTGGCGTGACCGTTTCGGCGATCAAATTGGAGCGTTGCTGCAAAAAGGGCATCCGACGCAAAGCGGTGTAGCCAGCAACAGCTTTACCCCGGCACAGGTCGAAGAGCTTTCGCACTTCGTCCATCAACGGCTGAACGACACCTTGCGCGGCTCACCGATCTTTGAAGTGCAGAACGTGTTGACCGGCGACGCCAAAGCAGGCGCGGAGTATTTCAACGGCGACGGCAAATGCAGCGCGTGTCATTCGGCGACCGGCGATTTGGCCGGCATCGGGAAGAGATACAACCCGGCGAGTTTGCAGCAACGCTTTCTGTTTCCGCGCATCGTCGCGCGTGGTCGCGGCGCGTCGTCGTCCGGCAAACCTGTCACGGTGACGGTCACGCCGGCAAACGGCGCGGCGGTTAGTGGCGTACTGGTTCATCTGGATGATTTCAATGTCGCGTTGCGCGACGAGGCGGGCGAATATCGTTCGTGGAAGCGCACGCCGTCTCTGAAGGTCGTCAAAAACGATCCGCTGGCCGGGCACATCGAATTGCTGGACAGAATCACCGACAAGAACATGCACGACATCGTCGCTTATCTGGAGTCGCTCAAATGAAGCCGCTCAAAACATTCCTGTTCGTTCTTTTGTTGGCAACGACGCTTTACGCACAGGGCAGCCTTGATCCGGCAAAGCTGCAACAACCACCGACCGATACTTGGCCGACTTATCACGGCGATTATTCGGGACGTCGGTTCAGTCCGCTGACCAGAATTAACACCGGCAACATCAATGCGTTGAATCTGGCCTGGGTTTTTCGCACGAACGTCAATCAGGGGGCGATCAAAAGCACGCCGCTGGTTATCAACGGCGTCATGTACTTCACGCTGCCTGACAATGTTTGGGCGATAGACGCGCGCAGCGGGCGCGAAATCTGGCATCACGCCTGGCAATCAGTCGGCGGCAATCATCTGGGCAATCGTGGCGTCGGCATCTATCGTGATTTGCTGTTTTTTGAAACGCCCGACTGTCATCTGGTCGCGCTGAATCTGAGAGACGGCAAAGAGCGTTGGCGCAAAACAATTGGCGAACTGGATCAGTTTTACTACGGTTCGGTCGCGCCGGTCGTCGTCAAAAATCACGTCATTGCAGGCATCAGCGGCGATGACCTTGACCGATCTGGTTACATCGAATCGCACGATCCTGAGACGGGCGAATTGCAATGGCGCTTTTACACCGTGCCGCAAAAAATGGGTGACCCAGGCTCTGACACCTGGCCGAACGAAGACGCAATGCGAGCCGGCGCGGCGATGACCTGGCAGCCGATTACTTACGATCCCGAGCTGAATTTGATTTACGTCACAACGGGCAATCCGCATCCGGTGATTGCTCACAAAAACCGCGCAGGCGCAAACCTGTTCACTGAATCCATCATCGCGCTGAACCCTGACACCGGAAAGATGGCCTGGTATTTCCAGGTCTCGCCGCACG
>JAGNMH010000116.1 GCA_017991275.1 Acidobacteriota bacterium | reverse complement strand
TACTCGATCACCGTTGACGGAGTCCGCACGCTCGATCCGAAAAACGCCATGATTAAGCAAGGCGTCAGCACCGTGGACAACATGTTTTTCGTGCCCGGCGCCGAGGCAGCTTTCCAGGAAGGCAAAGCCGTTCCGCACGGAGAGATTCGAAAGGTTTGGTATAAATCTTCTACACTTGGCGAAGAGCGACGACTGCACATTTACTTCCCGCCGGGTTACGATTCCAGCAAAGGCAAATACCCGGTTTTTTATCTGCTGCACGGCGGAGGCGACGAAGATTCCGGCTGGAGCACCATTGGCCGTTCGGGTTTTATATTGGACAATCTGATTGCCGCCGGAAAAGCAAAACCGATGCTGGTTGTGATGCCCAACGGCAGTTTGCCGCGTCCGGCTGTCGTGCCAGGAGCGCCTGTTGATCCGGTTGCGAATGCAGCGTTCCAGGATCGTTTTGTCAGCGAGTTGCTGAAAGACGTTGTGCCGTTTGTTGAAAAGACTTACCGCGTGACGCCGGGCAGCGCCAATCGCGCGATTGCAGGGCTTTCAATGGGCGGCGGCCAAACGATGCGCGTGGTTGGCGGCAACCCGGATCAGTTCGCTTACGTTGCGGTGTGGAGCGCAGGCGTCAACCCGCAGGTGGCCGCTGACTTTGAAAAACGCAATTCCGCCTTGCTGGACAACGCCAACAAAGCCAACCAACAGATCAAACTGTTTTCTATCAGCGTCGGCGACAAAGACACGCTGGCGTTTACAGGTTCAAAAAACCTGGACGAGATTCTGAAAAAACGCGGCATCAAACACGAAATGAACATCAGTCCGGGCGGACACACCTGGATCAACTGGCGCATTTACCTGAATGATTACGCCCAGAAGTTGTTCCGTTAAAGAGTTTTGGAGTGCGGCGGTCACGACGCCGCTTTGCTTTCGCAACTCAACCATTCGAGTTTTAGCAAAACCACTGGCAACGAACGAAAAGCGGCGGCGAGACCGCCGCACTCCACACTAAGCTATGAACGAATATCTCTTTACCAAAATCCGACAGCAATTCGACAACACTTCGATTGCCAACATCGAAGCCACAGTCATTGAACAAGTCACCGCCAAATTGCACATCCAGCCCGGAGCCAGCATCGCCATCGGAGCCGGAAGTCGCGGCATCGCCAACATCGCCCGCATCGTCGGCGCGGTCGTTCAAGCCGTCAAACTGAAAGGCGGCAATCCGTTCATCTTCCCGGCAATGGGCAGTCACGGCGGAGCCACCGGCGAAGGTCAGCGTGAAATTCTTGCAACTTATGACATAACCGAAGAAACCATGAGCTGTCCGATTCAGTCTTCAATGGAGGTTGTGCAGTTAGATAACGGCGGAATGGAGTTGCCGCTGTACATGGACAAACACGCGCACGATTCCGACGGCATCATTCTGGTCAATCGCATCAAACCGCACACGGCTTTTCACGCACAGTATGAAAGCGGCTTGATAAAAATGAGCATCATCGGTTTGGGCAAAGAACGGCTGGCAAACGCCATTCATAGTTACGGCGTTCACGGGCTGAAAGTCCTGATGCCTCAAGCCGGACGCAGAATTCTGGAAACGGGCAAAGTCTTGTTAGGCGTGGGGATTGTCGAAAACGCTTACGACCAGACAGCGATTATCGAAGCTTTGACTCCGGCTGAAATCCTTAGCCGGGAACCTGTGTTGCTGAATCTGGCCAAAGCGATGATGCCCAGCTTTCCGATGAAAGAAATTGACGTGCTGGTAGTGGATCAGATCGGCAAAAACATCAGCGGTTCCGGCATGGATCCAAACGTCATCGGTCGCATGCGTATACGCGGTTCGGCGGAACCGGAATTTCCAAACATCAAATCAATCATCATCACCGATTTGACGGATGTTTCGCACGGCAATGCCTGCGGCATCGGTTTGGCGGATGTCGCGACGCGGCGACTGGCTGACAAAGTGGATTGGGATGTGACTTATATGAACGGCATCACCAGTGGGTTTTACGAACACTTCATGTTGCCGATTGTCGCTCCGAATGACAGACAAGCTTTGGAGTGGGGAATCCGCGCCAGCCACGATCCGCACAAACCGAAAAAGATCGTGCGGATCACTGACACGCTTCACGTCAGCGAAATGTACGTGTCCCAACCCGCGCTGGAAGAAGTCAGAGATAAAGTCGAAATACTGAGCCAGCCTGTAAACCTGTTCGATCAACAAGGCTCGCTGATTCCGTTTTGAGTAACGTTTAGAGTACCAACTTTTCGATAGTGTTTAGAGTACCGCCTTTTCGATAGTGTTTAGAGTACCGCCTTTAGGCGGAAGCGGCGGCTTCAGCCGCCCTAACGCGGCTCGTAAACGAGCCGCTTCCGCCTAAAGGCGGTACTCTGAACGCCTTCGTGGAGAGAAGAATGACCAAGTTGAGAGTCCTGATTGTTTGTTTGTTCGTTGCCGCAGCCGTCGCCGCAACAATGCCGCGCCTTCACGCGCAAGACCCGCCAACCGGTGGCGGAGGCCGTCGTGGAGGCAATATCCGCGAATTTCTGGGATTGGAAAAACCGCCTGACCCCGTGGCCGCTGAACGCGGAGCGCCGCTTTATGCCGCCAGTTGTTCGTTTTGCCACGGCCCCAAAGCTCGCGGAGCCGAAGGCCCAAACCTGATTCGTTCGGTGGTTGTGTTGCACGACGAAGACGGCAACAAAATCGCCCCTTATTTGAAAACCGGCAATCCCGAAAAAGGCATGCCTTCGTTCGCCAAGCTGACCGAAGCCCAGGCCAAAGACATCGCGCAGTTCCTGCACATGCAGGTTGAACTGGCGGCCAATCGCGGGACTTACAAACGGCTGAACGTCGTCACCGGCACAGCCAGTCGCGGCGAAGCGTTTTTCAATGGCGAAGGCAAATGCTCGACGTGTCATTCCGTGACCGGCGACCTGGCGAAAATCGGCAGCAAATTTCCGGCGGACGTAATTCAAAATCGCTTTCTGTGGCCTGGCGGCGGAGGCTTTGGCGCTCCGACTCGTAAGCGAATTGCCACTGTCACCCTGCCCGACGGCAAAACCGTCAAAGGCACAATCAAGATGCTGGACGATTTCAACGTCTCGCTTTACGACGAAGCAGGCAATTACCATTCGTGGTCGCGCGAACATACCAACGTCAAAATCACGATTGAAGACCCGCTCAAAGCCCACCGCGAACTGCTGGACAAATACACTGACGAGATCATGCACGATCTAACTGCTTATCTGGTGACCATCAAATGAAGCTCAATAGTTTCGATAACCTCGCCCAGGCAAATTCCCTGCGGCTGCGCCGCTCGATGTGCGGAAAGGCTGTGCCTTTCCGTCAGCTCGCCCAAAGTTTTCGGGGCTACGCCCCAAACGGTTTGGGGCGTAGCCCTGAAGCCAAAGAAGCCGTCGCCGGAAAGGCGGAGCCTTTCCGCACATCAGGCGGCAAAGCCGCAAGGCAATCTTTCGCAAAGCCAAGCTTGTTAATACTCTTGATGGCTTTCGCCCTGATGTTGATTCCGAGTTTGAGCAACGCACAGGCTTTAGACCCAAAGGCTTTGCTGAAACAACCCACCGACACCTGGCCGACTTACAATGGAGATTATTCCGGGCGGCGATACAGCACGCTGACCCAGATCAACGCCCAGAACGTAGGCTCGCTGGCAGTTGACTGGATTTTCCGAGTCAACGTCGGCCCTCAGCGCGGTGTAGGCAATCCCGAAATCAAATCAACGCCTTTGCTGGTCAACGGAGTTTTGTACTTCACTATTCCAAATCACGTTTGGGCTGTGGATGCGCGCACGGGCGATGAGCTGTGGCATTACATCTGGAAAGACAGCGGCGGCCATTTGGTCGGTCAGCGCGGCGTAGGCATGTATGGCGAATGGCTTTATTTCGTTGGCCCGGACGGCTGGCTGATTTCGCTGGAAGCTAAAACCGGCAAGGAACGCTGGCGCAAGGAAATCGCCGACGAAAAGCGACAGTACTTCACCACGACGGCTCCGGTGATTGTCAAAAATCACGTGCTGGTTGGCGTCGGCGGCGACGCGATGGATATTCCTGGGTTCCTGTATTCCTTTGATCCGGTCAATGGCGACGTTCAGTGGCGATGGAATTCGACGCCGCGACCGGGCGAACCCAACGCCGACACCTGGCCGAACAAAGATGCGATGGAACACGGCGGAGGCATGCCGTGGATGCCCGGTACTTACGACCCCGAATTGAATTTGAGTTATTGGGGCACGGGCAATCCGAACCCGGTTTACGCCGCGCAAGGCCGCGCGGGCAGCAACCTGTACACCTGCTCAATCGTGGCGATTAACCCGGACACCGGAAAGCTGGCGTGGCATTTTCAAGCTTCGCCGCATGACACGCACGATTGGGACAACGTCGAAACTCCAGTGCTGTTTGACGCGACGATCAACGGCCAACCGCGCAAGCTGGTAGCCCAGGCCGCGCGCAACGGATTCTTTTTCGTGCTGGATCGCACCAACGGAAAGGCTCTGGTTTCAAAAGGTTACGTCGGCGTCAATTGGTCGAAAGGCATTGATGAACGCGGAGAGCCGATTCCAAATCCAGACAAAGACCCGAAAGTTGACGGCTCGCTGATTAACACTCCGGCTGGCGGCGGCACGAACTGGCCCGCTCCGAGTTATTCGCCAGACACCGGTTTGTTTTATGTCAACGCCCGCGAAGGTTACAGCGTGGCTTATCTGACCGACACAGAAGACAAACCCGAAGGTTATGGCGGAACCGGCGGCGGATTGTTCGCCGAACCCGTGTTGAAGGCGCTGGATATTCGCACCGGCAAAATCACCTGGAGCCACAAATATCTGAGCGGCGGTTGGGGCAATTCCGGGCCGGGCATTTTGACTACGGCGGGCAAGCTGCTGTTCACGGGCGATGCGACGAATAACTTAATCGCCTTCGATCCGGCAACTGGAAAAATCTTGTGGCACTTTCGCGCCGGAGCGATGGTCGGCAACGGGCCGATGACTTATATGCTGGACGGCAAACAGTATTTGCTGGTTGGCGCTGGTGACTCGCTTTTCGCATTCAAACTCACAGGCAATCAGGCTGGCAAAAAGCTGGCAGGAAAATAGTTACAGTACCGCGCGCGGTACTGTACCGGCAGCAAGCAAGCGGCTTGTTCACTTAAATTACCCGCTTGCTTACGCGCGCGGTACTGTACGGCAGCAAGCAAGCGGCTTGTTCACTTAAATTACCCGCTTGCTTACGCGCGCGGTACTGTACCGGCAGCAATCGCTCGCTTACGCGCGCGGTACTGTACCAGTAGCAATTTTCCTGTCCCCATTTTCCTGCCGGCCCATCACCAACACTTTCACCCAGGGAACTTCCATGAACTCAATTTCCAGAAGAGACTTTTTCGTTCAAGCCGCTGCTCCGTTGGCGGTTGCTGCGGTTTCACCATCCGTCTTTGCGTCTTCGCCCAACCTGGCGCTGAGCAAAATGGGCATCGCGTCAACGTCGTTTATGGGAGCGCAAATTGGCGCGGCTCCACCGGCCAGCGCGGCAACGGTTGCCACAGCACAAGCAGCCAATCCGACTCGCTTTCGCGGGCGCGACGCAATGGAGTTTTTGGAAAAATGCCACGCGCTGGGAGCCGGAGGCATTCAGACTTCGCTCAATGGCGACCTGACAAAGCTGCGCGCTCGTGCTGATGAACTTGGGATGTATCTGGAAGGCATGGTTTCGATTCCGCGAAATGGCGATATGGCTGCGCTGGAAAAAGGCTTGGCCGATGCCAAATCCATCGGAGTCACCGTCGTTCGCGCGGCAATGTTGGGCGGACGCCGTTACGAAACTTTTCCGACTTTGGCCGACTGGAAAAAGTGGGTGGATCAAAGTTACGACGCGCTGAGGCTGGCAATGCCTGTGATTGAAAAACACAAAGTCGTCGTGGCGTTGGAAAATCACAAAGACTGGACGCTGGAAGATTTCCTGAAGCTGCTGCGGACATACCAAAGTGAATATCTGCAGGTCTGTCTGGATTTTGGCAACAACATTTCTCTGCTGGACGATCCGATGGAAGTCATCGAAGGGCTGGCCAGATACGCCAAATCAACGCACATCAAAGATATGGGGTTGCAGCCTTACGAAGACGGTTTCCTGCTTTCCGAAGTCGTGCTGGGACAGGGTATGTTGGATTTGCCGAAGATCGTTTCGATAGTTCAAAAAGCCAATCCAACCACAAAATTTTCTCTGGAAATGATTACGCGCGATCCGCTGAAAGTGCCGTGTATGACGCCAAAGTATTGGGAAGTTTTCCCCGACCGTAACGGCAAATACCTGGCGCAAATCTTCAAACTGGTGCAGCAAAAATCCAGCAAGACTCCGTTGCCGAAGGTGGATCAGCTTTCGCCGGAAGCCAGAACCAAAGTCGAATTGGACAACGTCAAAGCTTGCATTCAACACGTCAACGAAAAAGGCTTCATCGCGTAATCATTGTGGAGTGCTGCGGCTCGACGCAGCTTTCGCGTTCGCCAGACGTCATCGCCGATCAACCGAAGTTTTTCAGTAACGAAAGGAAAGCTGCGTCGAGCCGCAGCGCTTCACAGGCTCCGCTACAAACGAAGCTGTTTAACAAGACGAAACAAAGGATCATCAAATATGACTCGCAACAAAACAATCATCGCTTTCTGTTTAACCGCGCTGAGCGCCATCGCCGCTTTCGCACAACCGGCGGCTCAACGCCCTCAACCGCCGCAAGTCACTTCGCCAGAAGTGTCCGCAGACCGGCGCATCACCTTTCGCATTCTGGCTCCTCAAGCCGACAAGGTTCGGCTGTCAGCCGGAGACATTCCGGGTATGGGACCGGGTAAGGACATGACCAAAGGCGAAAACGGCGTTTGGGAAATCACCATCGGCCCAATTGACGCCGGAGCCTATCGCTACAACTTCAACGTCAACGGCGTGTCCGTGATTGATCCGCGCAATCCTTCGATCAGTGAATCGAACAACAACGTTTGGAGCTTGGTTTACGTGCCGGGTTCGGATTTCAGCGACACCAAAGACGTGCCGCACGGCTCGGTTTCGGCTGTGACGTATTACTCGACGGCATTGGGCAAATTCCGTCGCCTGCACGTTTACACCCCACCGGGTTATGAACTTGGAACCGGCAAGTATCCGCTCTTTTATCTGCTGCACGGCGCGGGAGATTCCGATGAAGCGTGGACTTCGGTTGGACGCGCCGGATTCATTCTGGACAATCTGATCGCGGCCAAAAAAGCCAAACCAATGATCGTAGTTATGCCCGCCGGCCATACTCGTTTGAACCGCGCTCCCGGAGCGCCGCCAGCCGCAGGAACGCCGCCTCCACAAGATGAATTCGTGACTGAGTTCCTGAAAGACATTCAACCTTTTGTTGAAAAGAGCTATCGCCTGTTGCCCGGTCGCGCCAATCGCGCCATCGCCGGGCTTTCGATGGGCGGTGGCCAAACGCTGAACATCGCGCTGCCAAACCTGGAAAAATTCGCTTACGTAGGCGTTTACAGTTCAGGCTTGCTCAGCGCATTTTTGCGGCAAGGTGGCCCAGGCGCTCCGGCAGCGGCAACTCCGGCTCCGGCAGTGGCCCAGTTGTCACCTGCTGGCGAAGCCTGGGAAAAGCAGATGCAGGTCAAGTTGGATGACGCCCAGGCGAAAAAAGGCTTGAAGCTGGTGTGGTTCGCCACCGGCAAGGAAGACTTCCTGCTCAGCACCACCAAGGGCACGATTGAGTTGCTGAAAAAGCATGGCTTTGCGCCGGTTTACAAAGAAACTCCTGGCGGACACACCTGGATCAACTGGCGCAATTACCTGAATGATTTCGCGCCACAACTTTTCCAATAGATTCGAATTCAACCAGATCAATTGGGAAAAGGCAGTTGTGGATTTCGACAATGTGAAGTGAGGTGCGGCTTCAACTTGTTGAACATGTTCGACAAACAAAGGCCCGAATCCACTGACAGTGGATTCGGGCCTTTGTTTGTCCGGCATCAATGGCTTGGCTGATAAAGAAGTTGGGCTGCGTTGTTAATCGCCAACTTGATTGTCAGAGCTTACTTCGTCACACAGTTCAATCGCAGAACGGTTAACGATTGCGGCGACAAGGTGTAATTAAACTCTGCCGTTTTTACGTTGAGCGGTTGTTCAGTTGGAACAACTTTGCGTGGAGCGTCCAGACTGTTTTCAGCTTTCAAATCTACACTGGTCAGCACAACGGCCTTGCCGACTTTTTCGATTCGTTTTACGCCCGCCAGATTGACGCGAACTTCGTTCGGCGTAGTCGCCGAATTGACCAGCTTCAAAATCACTTCGCCGGTTCGCGCATCGCGTTCGGCGCTGGCATAAAGATTCTGCTGGCCGTTTTTCGCCGAACCGTCCAGCAGTACTGGCAGCAAAGTGGTTCCCTGATGCTGGCCGAACAGTTTTTGCACGTAATAGCTGGGCGTGCCGAACGAGCGCAGGTTGTCGAACCAGATCAGATTCGGCGACCACTGCCAGGCGTCAACGTGTCCGAACAACGGCGCATAAGAAGCCATTTCGACTACATCGGCGTTTCGCTCCAGGCCGGTCATCAAAGCGGCTTCGGCCAGCGCGGCTTCCCAGGTGTTGGGAGTATCCGGGCGACCTTGTTGCCTGGCGTGGGCGGCATACTCTCCGGCAAAGACCTTCGGGCCGGTGCGCGGATAGTCATCGTACCGATTGACGTTGTCATAAAACCATTGCGGCGGTTTGTAATAATGCTCGTCCACGATGTCGGCTTTCAGTTCGCGCAGCTTGTCCCACAGAAAGCGGAAACGGTCGTCTCCGGGATCAGGCCCGGCGCTGGTGATAAGTTTGATTTTGGGATGCTTGGCTTTCAGCGCGCGGGCGAAAATTTCGTAACGTTCGATGTATTGCGGCCCCCATTGTTCGTTGCCTACGCCCAACATTTTCATGTTGAACGGAGCCGGATGCCCCATCGCCGCGCGCTTGCGTCCCCAGGGAGTCACCACCGAACCGTTGGCAAATTCGATCAAATCCAGCGCATCCTGAATGTAAGGATCGAGTTGATCCAGCGGCGCCAGCTCTTTGGTGTTGAACTGGCAGGCCATGCCGCAATTGATGATCGGCAGCGGCTCGGCTCCGATGTCTTCGCAAAGCTGAAAGTATTCGTAAAAACCTACGCCGAATGACTGGTAATAATCTTCTGCGGCGCGCGCCGGGTTTCGGCTTTTGAATTCCGTATTCCAGCGATTGACGATCAGCTTGCGTTCGTCAACTTTGCCGATGGTGGTTTTCCATTGGTAGCGCGTTTCCAGTTCGCGGCCTTCGACTATGCACCCGCCGGGGAAGCGCAAAAAGCCCGGCTTCATGTCGGCCAGCAATTGAACCAAGTCGGCGCGCAACCCATTCGGGCGTCCTTTCCACGTCGTTTGGGGAAACAGGGAAACCACATCCAGGTCAACGGTTCCGCCGCCTTCGACGACGACGTTCAATAAAGCTTTGGCGTCTGTCGCCGAAACGATCAGCGGAGCGGCATAACGTTTCCAGTCGGAGGTGATGACTTTAACAACGGCTTCGGCCAGCTTTTGTCCGTTTGCGCCAACCAGTTCAACGCGCAAATTTACAGGCTTGCCGGCGGTTCTGGCCTGAACTGAAAAGTTGTAAGCCTCGCCTTTGCTGACGCCTATGCCGCGAAATCCGCTGTTGGTCAGGCCAAAAACGCCAGTCGCCGATTCGGCTTTCACACGCATAAAGTAATTATTGTTGCCCACCGATTCGCGCGTCATCACATTCA
The DNA here is from genome assembly GCA_017991275.1 of Acidobacteriota bacterium. Classification (GTDB taxonomy): domain Bacteria; phylum Acidobacteriota; class Blastocatellia; order RBC074; family RBC074; genus RBC074. The sequence continues at coordinate 586 of JAGNMH010000116.1, read as the reverse complement.
GCGATCCGGTTGAACCGCGCTCCAATCGCGTCCAGCCCATCATCGCCTGCGGAAATTCAAAAGAACGATTCTTGACCAGTTCGGCGTAAATACCGCCGTCGGCTCCGAAGTTGATGTCTTCAAAAAAGATTCCGATTTGTTTGCCGCTGACCGTTGCGCCGGGTTTGTCCACCTGCACTGTGACAGTGCGGGTTTGCGCGTTCGCAGGCGCGATGCGAGTCGTCACCGAAAACAGGCAGACCACCGCAACGCCGATCAACAAAAGAAGAAGTTTGTTCATGTTTGTCCTTCGCTCAAAAGTTCAAATGCAAAATCAATGTCTCAAGCCAAGTGGCATTAGTCATTAACCATTACGACTTATCCATTAGCTGTCAGGGTAGAAATGCCTTTACCCTATCGGTTAATGGGTAATGGCAAATGGATAATGCCTTCGGCGTAAATTGCCAGACCGCTAACGCGTCGTCGTATTTATCAGATCGTCCGAGTAATTGGCCTTGATGAATGCGGCCAGCGGGCAATCTTTCAATGCCTTTACACCTTTGACGACCAACGCTGCGTTCACGCGCGCTCCGGTTGGAGTCGTGTG
>JAGNMH010000115.1 GCA_017991275.1 Acidobacteriota bacterium | reverse complement strand
CGTTGGTGTTGGCAGTGGCTTCGGCTGCACGCTGAGGCTTGACTGAAGCAAACGCCAGCGCCAAACCAACAAACATCAATGCCAGGAACCTTGCTGAATTGAATTTCATAAGACCTCTTCACGATAGCGTTCGCACTTCCGCCTTTAGGCGGCAGCGGTTCGTTTACGAGCCGTAGGGCTGCTTCGCCGCCGCAGCCGCCTAAAGGCGGAACTACGAACACGGTTGCGGAACTACATGCTTACCGCCCGATAACTGAAACCATTACTTCAACGCTCGACTGGTTGTGCGCGAAATCTTCGGCAGAAACACTCAGCGCGTATTGCCCGGAAGCCAGACCGGCAGGGACACGCAATCGGCCAACGCTGGCTTTGTCTCTTTCCGACCACCCAAGCTGCACCGGTTGAGCGCCGTAAAGTTTGGCGATCAATCGCACTGTGTCTTTATCGGCGCTTACTTTGATCGCTACTTCGTCGCCCGCCCGAACTGTTTTGGAATCAACGGTGGCCGTCAGCTTCGGCGCGTGACTGTCAATGACGAAGCTTTTTTCTTCCTGATAACCGTTGCCTTGTTTGTCGGTCATCAACAATCGGCAGCGGTAAGTTCCGTCTGGCATCCACGCCGGAGCCAGAAAGCGCGCCTGCCAGATGTTTTCGTTCGGCAGAAATTTCAACGGCAAGGTTTCGCCGAATGGCAGCACAGCGAAAACTTCCTTGATCGAAGCATCGGTTTTGACACGAATGATTGGGTCGCCAGGCTGAATGACCCGCGGGCGCAACAGCGAACGCGGCGCAGCCAGAAAAGCCGTGTACGGCGTGACGAATTTGTACTTCTGAGACAGGCGGATGATTTCGGCGATGTAATCTTCGCGTTCTCCGTTCAAGTTGATCTCGTAAAGCAGAGCGTCAACGCGAGCGCGCGCCCAGACTCTGGGCAAATGTTCATGAGCGGTTTCCAGTTCAGGCAGATTGACCCGGCGCGACAGGTTGAACACTTCGTCGCCGAATTTGCCTTGGACCTTTACCTCGACGTTTTTTTGAGGTGATTTGTAACGTCCGACAAAGGCTTCGCTTGCGCCGTCAAAAGTGTGCTGGGTTTGAGACGAAGATTGAACCGAATAAACGTGTGAAAAGTTCGCCGGGCTGGTTGTCGCAAACTGCAAACCATCAATGCTGGCCGAACCGATTCTGGCAAAAACCAGCTTCAGTTGCGGCGAGATGTCTTCGGTTTCGCGGGCCTGGGCAAAATACCCTTTGCACTTTTGCGTCAGTGTTTCCAACAGATTTCGGTTGGCGTCGCTGCCAATTCCCAAAGCGTAAAGCCGAGTCTTCGGCGTTTGATCCGAATTGTTTCCAGCGTCAAAAGCCTGGGCAATGCGTTTGATGCTGACGATTTTCAACGTTGGATTGGCGTCGGTAATCAAAACTATGCTGCGTTCGCCCGAAGGAAAAGCGTTGGCCAGTTTGATGCTTTCCAGCAAGGCAAGGTTCAAATCCGTCCCGCCGCCAAGCATTGAAGCTTTGATGAAGCTCAATACGCGCTCGACGTTTTCGGTCGTGGCCGGCAGCGGCGAAGTTGAAAGCGGAACAAAGCCGTCGTTGAACAACGCCAGATTGAAATGATCACGCGGCTGCAAACTGTGCAGAAAGAAATCAACGGCTTCGACGGCCCGTTGAAGCTTTTCGCCGTGCATGGAAAGCGAAGTGTCGAGAAGCAACAGAACGTTGCGGGGAGCAGAAGCACGCTCCCTACCCGTTGCGACACTGACTCCGCCAGCGAAGCCTATTTGCTGATTGAAGATGGCGCGAGCTTCAAAGTAACCATCGGGATTTTTCGCGGCCAGCGCAGGATCGCGTAAGTCGTAAGCCGTGATGCGCTCCGGCGCTCTATGAGCGATGAACGACAGCGCGCTCTGCTGAACGTTGATCGAGTATTCAAACGCGAAGTCCTCTTTCAACTCAATGTTGCCGGCGGTGAATTCATATTGCTGTTCGTTTGCCGATTGCTTAACCGGTTTCATTGCGTAAACGCCAGCAAACTTCAGCGGGGAAATCGGCGCGTCGCTGATAATCGAAACTCTCATTTGAAGCTCGCCAACTCGCTGAGCTGCGCCAAACGACGGTTTCAGCGGAAAGCTGAAACGCGAAACAAGGTTTTCGACTGGCAACATTTCCGTGTACTCAAGCTCTACGCGCTTTGTTCCGTAAGCCGGAATTGGAAAGACCTTGGCCGAGAACGCCGAAGCTCCGCCGTGTTCATCGTCCTGTTGCAACAAGCCGGGATCAGTCACCTGAGCTTTGATTTGTTCGTAAAGTTGATTGGCTCGGCGCTTTTCCAGAATCACTCCGGGCAAGCGCAGGTCGCCATCCCAGACGGCGAAATCGGCGATGGAACTTTGCGGCGGCAGTGCGAACAGATACTTGCCTTCCAGCACCTGACCAGCGTGATTGTCAAAAATTTGCAGCACTCGAACGTGCGCATGTTGATTGTCAATCTTCACGTCCACCTTCATCACCGGCAGCGACAGGATTGCGTCGTTCGGCGAGCTGCTCGTAGAAGGAATCAACGCGCCTGATTGCGCGCGGCTGCGAACGGCTGGCAGGCAAAGCGCGACAACGAGCAGCAGGCTGAACGTGACGGAAAAAGCAATGAATTTCTTTTGTGAGCGTTGTGGGTTGCGGGTCATCCTTATAACTCCTTGGCAAGTTCAAAAAGTTTTTTGTTCACACGGGCAATGCCGCTGGTTGTGCCGAAGTAAACGTTCTGGGCATCACTTGCCACGCTTAATACAGTTGCCGATGGCAATTCAGCTTTCAGCCTGATCCATTTCTGCAAATGCAAGTCCAAAGTCCAACCGCCATCCAACGTACCCACGTACAGGCGCTTACCGTCAGTCGTCATCGCATTCGGATTGACTGACAGTTTGCCGGTCTCCGCCGCAAAGCTGACGAGTTCGCCCGAAGGCGTCAGTTCAAAAATTCCGCCGCCGTAAGTTCCAACAAACAGCCGGTTGCCAACGGCACACAATGCCGTCACCCAGTTGTGAGTCAGTTTCGAGTTTGAGTCTTTGAACACGCGAACTAAGCGACCAGCTTGAACCTGCACCAAACCGCTGAGCGTTCCGGCGTAAATTGATTCGCGGTGAGGCAGGACGGCATAAACGCTGTTGCTAGGCAAACCTTGCACGACGGTCATTGCTTGCCATTGTTTGTCGCCGAACTGGCCGAACATCAAACCGCGACTGGTTGCCAGAACAAGATTGGCTGAAGAGGCTGAGGACGTTTTTTGAAGTGGTGCTCCGTACAAAATCGAATTGCTCAACAAGCCGTCGGCTTTGCTGATAACTCGCGGCTGCATCGAATTGTTGAACTGAACCAAACCTTGAGAAGTAGCCGCGATCATCTGTCGCGCGGATTCATCCCAAACCAGCGAATTGATTTCGCGCACAGCGGCGGTTTCCAGATGAGTCAACCGACGACCTTCGCGCGTAAACACGTCAATGCCGTTACGGAAACTTCCTGCCCACAAATTGCCGACGCCGTCGAAAGCCATCGCCGACACAACATTGCTGCCTGGATGGTTCGGCTCGCTCAATTCGCCGAAGCTAGTCCAGCTCAGCCGCCCGGAACCTGAAGACCTTTCGTCCTGCCAACCAGTGCGCTTAATGCCTTCATTGCTCAGTAGCCACAATGACTGCCCGCCTGAAAAGACATTCAGTTGACAGGACGAAAGCTCTTCAGGCTTCCGCCAAAAAACCGGATTGAGCTGGGTTCGATTTGTACGCGTGTCGGCTACAAGCTGGAAAATCTCTCCGTTGTCTTTGCTGACCAAAATCGAATTGCCGTAACGGACGATGCTCGACAAAGAAGGTAGCGTCGCCAGCGTTTGAAAGCTTTTTTGTTCGGCAGCAAAAAGCGCATTGATCGAAATTGCCGCAACGCCAAAATCCGTCGCAACCAATAACTGTTCGCCATTTGCCACAACTCCGACAACACGGTTCGACGGCAAACCATCGGCAATCGTGAAATGCCGCCAGCGAGCGCCTTCGCTGACCCATAAACCTTCGGCAAACGTGCCGACGTATATTCGTGTGCTGTCCGCTGTTACCCGTTCAATACCGTTGAACCTTTTATCTTCGGCTTTCAGTTCTCGAAACTGTTTGCCGTCAAATTCCAGCAGCCCACCGGCAAAAGTTCCGACCAGCAAACGCCTCTTTTCTACCAGTAATGAAGTCACAGCCTGGGCCTTTCGATCAGTCCAGCGATAAGCCGTGAAACGCGAACCGTCGAACATCACCAAACCTTGCGAACGAGTGCCGATGAAAAGCTGTGAACCGTATTCAGCCAGCGCGGTCAGGTCACTTTCCGGCAAACCATCCAGCACGGTGAATCGGCGTTTGGGCTTTCCATCGTTTGTCAGTTCAACCAGTCCGCCTTCGGTCGCGGCAAACAGCGAATCGCCGAATCCGGCTACAGCGCGAACCACTCGGCTGTTTTGGATCAGCGTGATGCCTTCGCTGTTAATGGCCGGAAGCAATTGTTTGTCAAAAGTCACTGACGACTGTCCAGCCAGGTCAGCCGCAGCCGCCGCAAGTTCACGTTGCGCGCTTCGTTTGATTTGCCAGACGGCGACGACAACGGCGACTTGCAGCAGCAACAAACCAATCACGAATTTCCGGTTGTGTTTAACCAACCATTCACGCGATTTTAGCGCGGCAAACGAAGCCCTTAGTTGACTGAGTTTGTGATTCATCACTGTTTCTCCTGACCTTTGATTTCGACGTGTGTGATTATGCGTTTTGTCGGCTTGCCGCGCTGCGGGGCTATCTACGGTGTGATGATGGGGAAACGCTGTTTTGTGGTTGTTGCCCCCGGCAGCAATGTGCGGATGTCACGAGCAACGTGGTGTGGATTCCCACAGGCGAAACGGGTTTGCGGTGGCGGCGGCAACAACAGAGAATGCCTGGCATCAATAAAGGGGGATCAAATGAAGACAATTTTGAAAGCCGAAGCTGAAGGAACCGCCCGTTACCGTGAACGATTTCGCGGCCAGTTGGCCGATTCACACTTTCGACAATCTCAGGGACTGTGGCTGTCGTCCATTGGCCTGGGTTCGTATCTGGGCAACGCCGACGAACTAACAGATGAAGGTTATAAGCTGGCGGTCAAACGCGCGGCTGAATTGGGCTGCAACGTTTTCGATTCGGCGTCTAATTACCGTTTCCAGCGCAGCGAGCGCAGTTTCGGCCAGGCGTTTTCGGAATTGTTCGCCGCTGGCAAATTCGCGCGCGATGAATTTGTAGTGACAACCAAAGGCGGTTTCATTCCTTTTGACGGTTCAATGCCGCGCGGCCAACAAGAGATGCTTCGTTATCTGGAAGAGACTTTCGTCAAGCCGGGCGTCTGTCGCCTGGAAGATTTCGTGCAAGGCAGTCATTGCATGACTCCGGGTTATTTGGCGCATCAACTCGATCAGAGTTTGCGAAACCTGCAACTGGATTGCGTTGATGTTTATTACCTGCACAACCCCGAATCGCAGTTGGCCGAAGTTTCGACTGAAGAGTTTTACAGAAGGCTTGGCACGGCGTTCGAGTTTCTGGAATCGGCTGTGGAGGCGGGAAAGATTGCAATGTACGGGACGGCGACCTGGAACGGTTATAGGACTTCATCAAACAGCCGCGAGTTTTTGTCTCTGGAACGTGTTGTTCAGACCGCGCGCGAAGTCGGCGGTGAAAACCATCATTTCAAAGTCGTTCAACTGCCTGTGAATCTGGCAATGGTCGAAGCCTTCACCAACGGGAATCAGTCGGTGAATGAACAGAAAGCGACTTTGCTGGAAGCTGCTGCGGAATTCGGGGTGACAGTAATGGCCAGCGGTTCGATTCTGCAATCGAAGCTTTCAGCCGGATTGCCGCCGATTGTGCAGGAAGCTTTTTCAGGATTGCGAACCGACGCACAAAGAGCGCTTCAATTTGTGCGTTCGACTCCCGGAGTAAGCACGGCATTGGTAGGCATGAGCCGATTGGCTCACGTTGAAGAGAATTTGGAAATTGCGCGAGTTTCGCTCGCCAACGCAGAAAACTATCTAAAACTTTTCAGCTCAAAATAGGGCTGTTACATCAAATTTTTAGAATGAGCCTGCCTAATTGTTGACAGTCAGGCAAACAGCAAGAACAATGCGCTCGGATGGTCGGATAAAGATTTTTTGTAAGCCTGCCGTCCTGAATTTCCACAAAGCAATTCTTTCCGAATTAAATTCAAAATTTCAGTCATAAGAGCGAACGGCTGGCAAACAGTCCTGCTTCGCTGAATGGAGAGTGTCTATGCGTTTGTTCAAAAGCATCTGGTTGGCTGTTTCATTGGTTGGCTGTTTGACCACGTCGGCGTTGGCTGCGGTTAAACCGGCTGCGTTGTTTTCGGATGGTTGCGTCTTGCAACAGGGAATGCCCGTGCCGGTTTGGGGCTGGGCGGACGAAGGCGAAAAAGTCACTGTCGAATTTCAGGGCCAAAGCGTCAGCGCCACAGCGAGCAATGGCAAATGGATGGTCACGCTGAAAGAGCTGAAAGCAGGCGGGCCGTTTGAAATGAAGCTAAGCGGATCGAACACCATCACACTGAAAAACATTCTGGTCGGCGAAGTTTGGTTGTGCAGCGGCCAATCGAACATGCAATGGACGATGAATCAGACCGCCAACGCCAAAGCTGACATCGCCGCCGCCAATCATCCAAAAATTCGTTTGTTCAGCGTGCCGCGCGTTTCCAAAGACACGCCCCAAACCGATGTCAAAGGCGAGTGGAAAGAATGTTCACCCGAATCGGTCGCCAGCTTTTCGGCGGTCGGTTACTTTTTCGGTCGAGCCTTGCAAGCGGCGCGGCAGGGAGTGCCGGTTGGATTGATTAACTCTTCGGTCGGCGGCACGCCTTCCGAAGCCTGGACGAGCGACGGCGTCGTCAAAAACGATCCGAGCTTTGAAGGCGTCCGCGAGCGTTACGCCAAAGCTCTGGCGGCCTTTCCCGAAGCCAACGCCAAATGGGAAGCCGCGATGGAAAAACACAAAGAAGCCGTCGCCAAAGCCAAAGAAGAAGGCAAACCGGCTCCGGCTGCGCCCGGACGACCGATGGGCCCAGGCCATCAAAGCAGCCCGTCGGGTTTGTACAACGCCATGATTGCGCCGCTTGTGCCTTACGCGCTGCGCGGATCAATCTGGTATCAGGGCGAAGCCAACGCCGGGCGCGCTTATGAATACCGTTCGATTTTTCCGGCGATGATTCAAGACTGGCGAAAGGCTTGGGGAAGCGAGATGACTTTCCTGTTCGTCCAGCTTGCGCCTTATGCGCCGCCTGCGCCGGGAACCTGGCCGGAATTGCGCGAAGCTCAGTTGATGACTTTGAAGCTGCCGAAAACCGGCCAAGCCGTCATCACGGATGTCGGCGAAGAAAAAGACATTCATCCGAAACAGAAACAACCCGTCGGCGAACGACTGGCGCTGGCTGCACGCGCGATTGCTTACGGCGAAAAGATTGATTACTCCGGGCCGGTTTATTCGGCGATGAAGGTCAAAGGAAACAATATCGAACTGAGTTTCAATCACGTCGGCGGTGGACTGGTTGCCAAAGACGGCAAGCTGATGGGCTTCACAATCGCCGGAGCCGATCAGAAATTCGTTCCCGCCGAAGCCGAAATCAAAGGCAAGAAGGTGATTGTTTCCAGCGCGTCGGTCGCTCAGCCGGTGGCGGTTCGCTTCGGTTGGGAAAACTGGCCGGTGCTGAATTTCTGGAATAAAGCCGGATTGCCCGCAACGCCCTTCCGCACTGACGATTTCCCGATGGTGACGGCTCCGAAAAAGTAGTTGGTCGGTACGGTACCGCGCGCGTCAGCAAGCGGTCGGTCTTGGCAGGCAGCCGCTTGCTGACGCGCGCGGTACTGCAAAAAGCTCATGAACAACTCATTCACACGACGAGAATTTCTGGCTTCGTCCGCCGCTTTGCCGTTGATCGGCCTGTCGGCGGACGAAGCTCCGTTTAACGCGCAGGGCGAACGCATCGGCGAAGTCACGGATCATTCGGCGCTGATTCATACGCGGTTGACGGCGGCGGCGACGCGCAACAATTCCGGCTTTAACTTTCCCGGCCTGACGCGACAGGATCGCCGCGAAAAGTTGCAGGTGATGCCCGCCGGAATGACCATTGCCGAATTGGAAGGCGCTTGTCCGGGCAAAGCCGGGCGCGCGCGATTGCTTTACGGCCAACGCGCGGATTTGTCCGGCGCGAAGAAAACCGACTGGTTTGAAGTCGGCTCTGAAACCGATTTCACGCAACGGTTCCGGCTGGAAGACTTGCGACCGGACACGCTGTATCACTTCGCGGTGGAGATGGCTTCGAGCGGCAAACAAACTCGGCGTGGCGCGCCCGGTTCGTTTCGCACCGCGCCGCGCGGTGCGTGGAAAAATCTGAAATTCATCGTCGCCACTTGCCAGCATTACCTGACGCGCGACACGGCGGGCGGCTTTTTAAGCTACGAGGCGATGCGGCGATTGAAGCCGGATTTCACGGCGATGGTTGGCGACAACGTTTATTACGACACCGAACCGCCGATAGCGACGACGCCGGAAATGGCGCGGCATTTCTGGCATCGCATGTATTCGCTGCCTTCGCTGATGAACTATTACCAGCACACGCCGGGGTATTGGACAAAAGACGATCACGACGTATTGAAAGACGATTGCTGGCCGGGCGGCGAACCGGACTTTATGGCTCCGATGACCTTTGCCGAAGGGCTGAAGATTTTTCGCCAACAGGTTCCGATCAGTGACCCGCCGTATCGCCGATTTCGCTGGGGCAAGGGTTTGGAAATCTGGCTGACCGAAGGCCGCGATTTTCGTTCGCCGAACAAAGCTGCCGACAGCGCGGAAAAAACCATCTGGGGCAAACAGCAGAAAGAATGGTTGAAGCGCACGTTGCTGGAAAGCGACGCCGACTTTCGAGTTTTAATCAGCCCGACTCCGATTGTCGGCCCGGATCGCGGAACCAAAGGCGACAACCACGCCAACGCCGCTTTTGCCACCGAAGGCCGCGAGTTTCGCCAATGGGTAAAAGATCAAAAGCTGAAGAACTTTTTCGTCGTCAACGGCGACCGCCACTGGCAATACCATTCGGTTGACCCGGAAACCGGCGTCCAGGAGTATTCCGCCGGAACCATCACCGAAGGCAACGCGGGCGGTTCGCCCGGAGAAGACAAACGCTACCACCGGTTTCATCGCGTCAAAGGCGGATTTCTGTCGGTTGAATTGGCAGGGACGGCCAACGCGCCTCAACTGGTGTTTCGCCATCACGGCATCACGGGCGAAGTGGTTTACGAAAGCATTCAAAAGAGGAATTAACCGATGATTCAGAAATCAGAAACTTACGATGTGTGCGTGGTCGGTTCCGGCTCGGCGGGTGGCGTGGTGGCGATGCAATTGGCGGAGCAAGGCGCTTCTGTTGTCGTACTCGAAGCCGGTAAGTGGGTTGATCCGGCGAAGGATTTTTATTCGCACACGATGCCTTACGAATTGCCGAAAAACGGCAGAGGCTGGGACCCGCGCAAACATCTGACCGTGGATCGCACGAAAGAACCCTTTACCAAAGCGGGAGAGTATCAACGCTTCGATCACTTTCTGACCAAAGCCGTCGGCGGAAAGTCGCTGCTGTGGGCGGGTTTGAGCTGGCGCAATAGCACCTTTGATTTCGCCACGTGGCCGGTCAGTTACGAACAGCTATCGCCGTATTACGACCGGATGGAACGGTTGATGGGCGTGACCGGCAATTACGATCATCATCCGAACGTTCCCGACGGAGTTTTTCAAAAGCCTTTGCCGTGGCTGTGCGCCGCTTACCAGATCAAAAAAGGTTGCGACAAACTCGATCCGAAAAAGTTTCGGATGATTACTGCCCGCAAAGCCTTGTTGACCGAACGCCACGAATCAAAACGACCGGTTTGCCATTACTGCGGCCATTGCATGCGCGGTTGCGACGTGGACGCCAAATACACTTCGGCCAACACCGCCATGCCGCGCGCGCTGAAAACCGGCAAGTGCAAACTGATTCTTTATGCCAACGCCGCCGAAGTGATGATGAGCAAGGACGGCAAGACGGCTACCGGCGTTCGTTACTTCGACGCGCGGACGCGCAAAAGTTACGAAGTTCGCGCGAAGAAGATTGTTCTGGCTTGCGGGCCGATTGAATCGGCAAGGTTGTTGTTGCTGTCGAAGTCGGCGCACTTCCCGAACGGCCTGGCGAATTCCAGCGGCTTGGTGGGCCAGAATCTGATTACGCACACCACAGCCGGAGCGCAGGGTTACTTGAAACAACTGAACAACGCGCCGGGTTTCAACG
>JAGNMH010000114.1 GCA_017991275.1 Acidobacteriota bacterium | reverse complement strand
GATCGAAACAGTTCCGTCGAAAGCGCGAGCATCGCCGCAGCTTTCCAGATAATGAGCCTCGGCCAGATGCCATTGGCACTGTGCGGAAGTTTCATCGTTGTACAAGCTCATGTGAGCGCTATTCGGAACTTTCTTCAGCGCATTCAGGAAGCTGTCTTTCTGCCCTGGCAAATTCGGAGCGTTGTACACCGGGTTGCCGCCGACAATGATGATGCATTCGACCTGACCGGCATTCATTTCACCGATCAATTCTGTAATCGCTGCTGTCTGGTCAGTCGGATTGATTTCAATCGGCGCGGTATAAGCGACCGCGTTTCCGCCCAGTTTGGCATTTATTGCCTGAGCAATGGCGTGAACCGAAGCCGGCTGATGTTCACCGGCCACCACAATGCATTTGCCGGTGTGAGCCAGCAAATCTGCGGCAACAGCCTTGGCAAATTTGTCAGCTTCGCCGCTGAGCGGAGCGCCTGCCGCGACCGCAACTCCAACGGCGCTAGCAATTGCGCGAGCCAGCGAATCAATCTCTCCGGCTTTGATTGGCAAACGATTGTCGGCCTTTGCTCCTGTGGTCGTCAGGGTACTTTCGGCAACGAACAGGCGGTTCATTTCGTTTTCGCCACCCGTCAGTTTGCGCTTACGCATGAAGTCGCGCGCATATCTGAGCGAACCAGGCCCGTTGGTCAGAAAGTCCGCATCCAGCGAAACAACGACTTCAGCGTTATCGAATTTGTAAACGGTGTTTGCCGGTTTGCCGCCAACGGTCGGCGCGCCCATTCGAGCGCCATCGCGCGTGTTGGGTTCGTAAGTCACCCATTTCGATTCCGGGAAAGCAGTTTTGATCTTGGCCATCAACGACGCGAAGGTCGGCGAAGTGCTGTTTTCGGTCAGAATCCGTAGTCCTTTGCCGCCTTTTGGACGCTGCGCTTCAATCCACGCTGTCAACTCATTCAGAAAATCGCCCCAGGTGCGCGTGTCGCCCAACTTAAGAGCCGATTGCGAACGGTCAGGATCGTACAGTCCCAGGATCGAGGCCTGAGCGAAAATATCCGTCGCGCCCAAACTGGCCGGATGATCGGGATTGCCCTCGACTTTGGTCGGACGGCCTTCGTGGCTTTCAACCAAAAGACCGCTGGCAACGCCGTTCAGCGTCATCGCCGTCGCGTAAAACTGCGGCTTGCCGGGAACCAATCCGTCAGGAGTTTTGACGTAAGGAACGACGTGTTCCAGCGGCTGGCGCGTACAGGCAGTCAACCCGGCCAATGCCAGCGATGCGCCCATCAACTTCATGAAGTTGCGGCGACCATTCGGGTCCAGCATTGAAGGATCGGTTTCGGGAGCGTTCAGCGCGGGAAATTCGCGATGCAAAAAGTCACGGAATTTATCAGTGCCTGCCTGTTCTTCCAGGCTGCGCCAAAATTCGCGTCCAGATTTGCGGCCAATCGCTTCGCGCACAGGCTCTATGTCGTGATCGTGATGATGATCTCTATGAGACATTGCTTTTGTAGTTCACTGTTCACACTTTGCAGTTCACGGCCCACAACGAATACTCATACGATGCGAACCGAGAACCGCAAACTGCAAACTTCTTATCTGTGACAGGTTGAACAACTCGTCAGCACTTCTTTGGGCTGGATGTTGTATTTTTCGGCGAGTTTTTTGCCCTTTTCCGCCTGGTCATCGGGCGCAACCCACTCCATGTTGGTGATGTCTTTTTGCTCGCGCAAAACCTTGTTAGGATCGCGGTGGCATCCAATACACCATTCCATGTGCAGCGACTCGACGTTGTACATCAAAGGCATCAGGTCTACTCGACCATGACAGGTCGAACAACCGACACCTTTGTTGACGTGAATACTGTGATTGAAATAGGCGAAATCTGGAAGGTCATGGACTTTGGTCCATTTAATCGGCTTACCGGTTCGCCAGCTTTCGCGCACTATTTCCAGATATGGGCTGCTGGCGAACAACTGCGAATGACAGTTCATGCACGTTTTAGTCGCCGGTATACCGGCGCTGGCAGCCGTTTCGACCGTCGTGTGACAGTATCGGCAATCAATCCCGTCATCACCGACGTGATGCTTATGGGAAAACTGCACAGGTTGCTCCCGCGGCTGGAATGCTTGCGTCACGTAGGGCGTGCGGTTGAATTCGATGACGAACATCAACCCTCCTCCGGCTGCGAGCAATCCAACTACGATGCTCAGCCGCGCAAGCGTGTTCATTCCGCGGTGGAAGAGCTGTGGCATAACGTTAGGCCTCCACCTCGCAAAAACTTTTTATATTTACTTGTTACCTAGACTTGCTATTGACATCCCGATAGCTTGTGAATCTTCGGGTTTGAAATGAGGCCGCATATTCTCCGCTGGCTTAAAAATTGTCAAGACCTCGAACAAAGGAGAGTAAAAGTTTGTAAAAGATTTAGACGGTATTGTCCGGCAAATTGAAATTTGGGGCGGTTTCGGCTGGCAAACTTTTCCAAAAAGTCTTTGACGAACAGAAGCTCATCTAGTTTTTTTCAGAAACCAGCCCAAATGCCAGCCGGAAAAATTTATGCTATAAGCTTAGGTGTAATTACCCTCTTGTAGTTCAAGTTCAATCCATTCACCGGGAGGTAGGTGTGAATATCAAAAAGACTATTTTCAGCCTGGCAATATGCCTGACCATCCTTTCATCGTTTGGGGTTCTGGCTCTGGCCGATACGATCAAGCTGCGTGACGGCACTGTGTTGAAAGGCAAGGTCATCTCTTACAACCAGCGCAGATTCGTCATTGTAGTCAAAATCGGCAACACGACTTCTCAACACGACATTGCCGTCGAAGATGTCGAAAGCGTCGAGTTCGATTCATCAGATACGATCGGCATTTCGGCGCCCAGACAAAGTTCCGCTCCTGCGACAGCAGTGACTCCGGGTGCGTCCGGCGGCGGAGCGGGTGTAGCGGGTGGTGGGAACATTTCGACCCAGACCGCTGACAAGCCACCTGCTGATTCTCAACCAACAAGCGGCGCTCAGACGGCCAACAACAATGGAGAATTGGCCACGATTGCTGAAAAGACTGTCAACGTAGCTGCAGGTGCTGATTGGACCAGTACGGAAATCCGCATCCAGCGAGGTCAGCACATTGTCATCAGCGCAATTGGCGATGTTGATCTGGGTGATGGTAAGCGGACAGGCCCTGAAGGCATAGATATTGCCGACAAAGACAAGCTAATGCAGGGCCGCAAAACCGGCGGGTTGATCGCTGTTGTTGGCGACGACAACAACGATTTTGAGTTCGTAGGCCAGTCCACCGAAATCATCGCCAAACATAACGGCATACTTTTCCTGAGCATCAACGAAGGCAACCTGCGCGATAACAATGGAGCCTTCGTTGCCCGGGTCAGAGTGCTGAGCAATAGATAGAGACAGGCATTTTCTTTTTTCTGACTGAGGCCTACCCAGGATGAAGCCGCCATTGCTCCGAGAAAATCATTGAGAAAATCATTATGGCTGGCGAACAACAATGCTCGCCAGCCATTGACAGAAAATGCGATCAAGTCTGCGGAACTGCCCTCTAACCTCGCCTGTTCATAGCAAAGTAAATTTTCAATTTCGTAGCAGCGGCCAAAATTCACTCTTGAATCAGTCCGTCATTTTCCCTCAAGTGCTTACGACCCTTAACCCTTTTTCAATTATTTCTTCAAAAATACTGTAACAGAGCTTGAGATCGTACAAGAAACTCATATACTCACCGCCATTCCAAGCAACAGACACCAGCCACAACACAAAATCCAGGAAATAGAGCTTTCAAAAGTAATACTTGGGGAGCTTTGTACGACTTTATCGCTGGCCGCTGCACGACTGTATAAGTGGTTGGCATTTTTCTGGCTTGCGGGCCAAAGGAGAAACGAATGCGAAGAAATTTTAGACACATCCTAATGACGTTGCCCATCCTGCTGTGTCTTGCAGCAACGGTTTTTGGACAACGGACTACTGGAGACATCGAAGGTACGGTGACAGACGGGAATGGAGCAGTTGTACCCAGCGTCAGAATTACCGTATCAGGCGTTACGGTAGGTTTTAGCCGAATAGTTCAAAGCGACAGCCAAGGCGTTTTCCGCCTTCAGCAAATTCCAGCCGGTACTTATAAAATCACGACCGCTGCCATTGGCGGTTTTGCGGCAACGACTCAAGACAATATCACCGTCACTATTGAGAGTGTCACGTCTGTCAACATCAAGCTGGGTATAGCAACCGCGACTGAATCGGTTGTCGTTACAACTGATTCGCTTGGAGTAAACATAGATACTTCCGATAGTAAAATCCAAACCAACATCACCTCAAAGCTTATTGAACAATTACCGAAAGGCACGGACTTTAGCTCAGTGTTGAAAATTTCCCCGGCAACCAGACAAGAACCTCGGTCGGGTGGTTTTCAAGTTGATGGCGCTTCCGGTTCGGAAAATACGTTTATTGTGGACGGGCTGGCGGTCGAGAATTTTAGAACCGGCACGCTCAACGGAGTAAATAATCTTCCAACCGCCCTGATTTCGGAAATTCAGATAAAAACCGGTGGTTTCGAAGCCGAACATGGAGGAGCTTCGGGCGGGGTAGTATCTGTTGCCACCAAATCCGGGTCGGATACTTTTCATGGTGAATTTGGCTCTCAATTTGAGGCAAGCGGCTTGCAGCCTGGGCCAAGAGTTGCGCTCTCTCGTTTTGTCTCAAACAGTGCTACGGCAGCAGCGATTGCCGCCAACCCCGATTATGTTTTTTTGATTCCTCAGAAGAGGGCTCAATTTTTGAATATGTACCCGACCGGAACGTTTGGCGGACCGGCGATCAAGGGGCGTTTGTGGTTTCTGGGAAGCTACTCGCCGCAGGTTTTTAGAACAACCCAAGTCTCAAATTTCATCAATGCAATCAGCAATTCGAATTTTTCGACCGGGCAATTTGTCCCCTCACCGAGATTATCGTCTGGAACTCCATTGCCGCCGCTCAAGTACAAACGGCAAATCAAGAGCGAATATGCTTTCAGCAGGTTGGATGCCGCAATACTCAATAATTTGAGAGGATCGGTCACGTATCTGTGGAATCCACAAATTACTGACGGCAACATTCCTTTTGCGAGTCTTACGACCTCCAACCCGGTCAACGTCACCTACGCCGGAGTTTCTTACCCATCTGACCAGTATGCGCGTCTGCAAGGCGGGCGAGAGAACTCCAATAATTTCACCAGCCAACTGGTCTGGACGCCAAGCGGCAAATTGGTTGCAACCTTCCGTTATGGACGAGCCTTTTTGAATCAGAAAGCTGGCAACTACGCGCTGGCCAATGAACCACGCTATGTTTGTGGTGGGTCACAAGCGGCCTATGACACAATTGCGACAGGTTGTCCCGGCGGGCGCGGGTTCCAGAATTTAGCCACAAACTCGATCACTACGCGCGATGTTTCAATCAAAAATGAGTACAACGGCGACGTCACTTACCAAGTAAACCAGTTTGGAGGTAAGCACGAATTCAAAGGTGGATACCAATACGGACGAACCAGCAATGACGTCTTAGGTGGCAATGCTGGCACAGGTACAGTCACGCTCAACTATGGTCTGGATTATGCCGGGGCGGGAACCGGAGTCAGTCTGCCTTGTGTTCTTGGCTCAGCCAGTTGTATTGGCGTCGGAACGCTTTCCAGATCAGGCGCGAAAGGGGTTGCCCAAAACAATTACCAAGCCACTTACATACAGGATAAATGGCAGCCTTCAAGACGTCTTACCCTGAACCTGGGCCTCAGACTGGAAAAAGAATTTCTTCCATCGTTCAACGAAGGCGCTTCTTTGGCCGGTTCGGACATTCCACCAATTCAATTAGGTTGGGGGAAGAAGATTGCTCCGCGTCTGGGCGGCGCTTATGACTTGTTAGGTGATGGCAAAACGAAAATTTTTGGCAGCTTTGGCTGGTTTTATGACCGGTTGAAATTTGAACTGCCGCGCGGACTTTTTGGCGGCAACTTTTTCCGCACGGATTACTTCCCCATTACCGCGGCCAATCCCAACTACAGTTATTACACACCGGAAAGAATTCTTGGGAGTTGGAAAGACCCTCTGGGCGGCGGAAATCCGTCAACTGCCGGCGGTTTGAGCCAATTACAAAGAGACTTCCGCATTCCTTCCAACTTAACCCCATCGCAGTTTACTAATCTTGGTCTGCCCGTCACCGGAGTTGATCCGGATTTGAAGGCATTCCGGCAAAGTGAAATCACGGTGGGCTTTGAACGCGAATTGACGCGGAGTTTTATCCTTTCGGTTCGCTACACCCGCAAGAATGTTGATCACGCTATCGAAGATCACGCCATTTTGGGTATCGGAGAGTCAGAAAACTACCCCATCGGCAATCCGGGCGAAGGTTACGATTTGAAGCTGGATCAGGCGACCGGATACGCAAAGTCCGCAAAGCCACAACGCGTGTATAACGCACTTGAAATCGTGCTCAACAAACGGCTTTCAACCAACTTCTTTTTTAACCTGAACTATACGTTCAGCCGTTTGTATGGGAATTATTCGGGACTGGCAAGCTCCGATGAAAATGGCCGTACTTCACCGGCAGTCAACCGCTTCTTTGACTACGCCATTAACGGTTTTACAGCTACAGGCCAACCTGACAATGGTGTTTTGGCGACAGACCGCCCACATGCATTCAAGGCATTTGGTGGGTACACATTCAATCGGTGGATGAGCAAAGCACATTCGACTGATGCGTCTTTCTTCTTCACTGCCTTGCAGGGAACGCCGCAGACGACCTTTGTGACGGTTGTGGCCACTTCAATCCCACTGTCGGTGCGTAATGATCTGGGTAGAACGCCAGTTTTGACGCAAACGGATCTTGCCCTGACGCATCGTTACAAAATTGGCAAAGACTCTCGCTATTCTGTGGCGTTCGACTTTAACGTCTTAAATGCCTTCAATCAGAATACGGTGATTGCTCTTACCACGGCAAAGTACAGAGTGACTAACACAATCGCTGCCAGCGACATTGATCCGACATACAATGCCAACACTCAAACTTTGACGAATGTGCTGAACAAAATCCTGAACGGACAAATACAAGCGCAAATTGATGGCTTGGCAAGCGGCGCGAATAGAAGCATCCAGGGGGCTGCGGGCGCGTCAACCAACGGCAGAACCAATCCATTGAGCAGTCTTTACGGACAGCCTTCTTCGTATCAAGGCTCCCGTACCGTTCGGTTTGGCTTCCGATTCGTCTTTTAATCAAGTACGCAAGTTATACGAATAACTTGAAGCTCAGAACAGAGTCAGCCGTCCCAAAGATGGCTGACTCTTTTTCCTTTTGAGCAGGCGCTGCCTTGCCCGCCGGTCATCGGCCCCCAAACCTGGAACAAGCTGGCCTGCAAATAATCCGAATGGACGAGTTTACGGCGAGAAAAACAGAGATTCATGAATTGCTGAGTTCAAAATCATCAAACCAGATTCTCCCAAAAATCGGGCATGGATCTGAGGCGCAGGTTTCACGGCGAACGGCGACAATTATTGCTTGTGTATTTACGCCCGTCTCAAATTCCAATGAGTATTGTCGCCATTCGTTCGTCGCCTGAACCATAGGCGCAGATTGCGCGTTCAAGCGCTCAACGTCGGCAGTGAAGGAACTGACGGTAACAATGGGCGATCCTGCCGTTACCAACTCCTCAGTTCTGGCCCAGAAACTCAACTTATAACGCTTTCCCGGTTCAACCAAAATCAACTGTGAAATTGCCGGGATTGAGTGCTGCGGATCTCCATTCCATTCAATAAGCAGGCTGCGCACGCCAGAATGCGGCTGGCGCAAATTCAAAGAGACCGCCACTGTCCGTTGATCGCGCTCGATTCGCCATCCAAAGCCTGGCGGTGCGCCAACGCGAATCTGACCCTCAAAGCTGCTATCAACTATGGAAGTTCGCGCTTCAGACTCGCCGCCACGATTATCGCCTTTAAGACCGCTTGACCAGACTTCGTAAGCTTCCGGGAATTTTTTGGCGTTGAATAATTCGGTTAGAAGGCCCTGGCGCTCCTCAGCCGTGATTTGGCTTGTAGCGCGGAATAACCTGATGGACTCATCGGCTTTTCCGTGTTTGGCAAAAAAGCGAGCCAGCACAAGTCTTGCTGGCGATGTTTGCGGCTGAATCGCTTTCTCCACCGCATCAGCATCACCTGCAAACAGCCCATAGGCCAGGTCAACAGCGTTCGGCAGTAATATCGGATCGTTCGCAATGGCTTGCCTTAATTCGGCAAAAGCCTCGTCGTACCGATTGGCCCGCAACAGCGCGTTCCCGGCCTGCCAGCGCGGTTGAGCGTAATATGGCGCAAGCCGCGCGGCTTCTCGAAAAGCGACGATTGCGCCCTGTACCTCTCCAGCCTGGTCACGCGCCAACCCCAACTCCATCCACAGCACATAATCACGGGGTCGCAAGGCAACTGCTTGCTCAAACTCTTGCGCTGCATTGCCAAACTCACCAGTGCCCGAACGGAAAATTGCGCGTGTGTACCTGGACTCAGGGTCTGAGGCTCTTAAACTCACAGCCCTGTCCACAGCAATCGGCAGATTGGCTCTCAACCCATAATCGCCGAGGAATCTGGATGCTCCTACGCGCGCGGCATCCAGTGTCAGCCAGCCACAGACGAGCAGTCCAATGGCAGCAGCTATGAAACGCGCAGTTTTGCGCGGCATCAATTGGTATTGGCCGATTAGGTTCACCATCATGTTAGTCCCTCGCGGATAAAGACCAGAAGGATGTGTATACGGCAAGATTCTCTTTTGAACACAAAGGCGCGAAGAGCGCGAGCAAAATTTTGCTTCCTCGCGCTCTGCGCGCCTTCACGATTGGACTCACCGCGTCAAAGCCCGTGGTTTCTTAAAAATAGAGGTAGAGTTCAATGACAGCCGCAGTCTTGAGGATTGGACGGGCTGGGATTACGACCACAGCAGCAGCAACAGCAGCAATTCCTGCCGCGGTTGGCTGCGAAAATGCTGCCAGCACCGATCATCGCAATCGTTGATGCCGGGTTAAGCCCGAATATCCAGGGGTCTGAAACGGAACGCCTGTTTGTGCTATTAGCTGCGTCGTTTTCAATTGATGAAGGGTCATTCTCGGAGCAGGCGGTAACCGATGAACGATTTGCCTTATCGGTCGTCATCGAAGTTCCGTCTGGAACAATCAGCAACCCGTTGATATTCGGATATGTGGTCAGGACGGCGCATCCTCGCTTGAGCATTCCTTTAACATTCCCGTTGTCGAAATCAATTATGGCAATCGTGTCAGGTGAAAGATCAATAATGCCCATCTCTCCAACCTGGACGGTCGCTCTGACGCCTCCGGGAGTCTGAATTGTGGCTCCTGTCAGAACTGTTGCTCCCGTGTATGAACCATAACCATTGACGAGCACGGGCAGATTACCCCTGGTTATCAGTCTGGCAGCAGTGACAACATGACGAGCCGCCGCAGCGGGTATTGGCTTTGCGCCATTATCAAATCTGCTTAAGTTGAAGCGGCCCAAGGCCTGATGTGGCGCGATGCACAAACTGATCAACAGGCCTATGACTATTCTCGTGGATTTCTGATTTTTTGTGATCATTGGATTGCCTCCTGGTTCTGGATCAATAGAGTTAGCACATGATTGCAAGTCTACTCTTTGGATTGACAGCTTTACTATCAACCAAAGGGTTGGTTTTTTTGCCCTACCCGCAAGTTAATTGGCTGAAACGATTCGGGCGACAATAAAAATGCAGGCAGATATTCTGGAAAAGTTTAGGCTTTAGCCTTTGGCCTGTTGTCGTCAGATTAACGGCTTGGCGCGGTTGTCATTTCAGGTTTTCTAAATGCCTTTCCATCCATCGTCGCGATAACGGCCAAGGCGGTGAAGACTAATGCGTTCACGGTGATGTGCAGCCCGAAGTCAAACAAGCTGTGAGTGGCCGCACCGAATATGCCGATTAACGCCCCGAAACATGCCGATCGGCGAAACGGGTCGGGGTCGCGAAACTGTTCCCGCGCTCTTTTGATAAATGCGATTACAAACCACAATCCAATCAACCCGCCAATGAGACCACCACTCGCCAGTAACTCCAGATAATCGTTATGAGCTTCGCGTGGAGTCATTTCTCCTGAGCTGTCATGAAAAGCAGGAATTGCTACTGCATAAGCCCCAAAACCTGATCCGGCGAAGGGATGCGCCTTAAACAATCGCCACGTTGCCTGCCAAATCTCGACCCGGTTTTCGCTTGCGCGCTCACTCGGGCTGGCTGCGCGAAAATCCGAGGGTAAAGTTTCCAATCGGTTGACCAACGGATCGCCTCCCATCCAGATAATGCCAACACCCATTACTAACATCAGGCAGATGACAATGA
>JAGNMH010000809.1 GCA_017991275.1 Acidobacteriota bacterium | reverse complement strand
CTGACTCGGCCATATTTTTGAATGTCGTCAATCACGCGCTTGGCCGTTTCGACCGGGACCGCGAAACCGATGCCGACCGAACCACCCGATGGCGAATAAATCATTGTGTTGATGCCGATCAACTGTCCGTGAGAATTCAGCAGCGGCCCGCCCGAATTCCCGGGATTGATGGCGGCGTCGGTTTGAATCACGCCTTCGATCAAAGTCTTTGTCATTTCCGACCGGATCGGGCGGGACAACCCGGAGATGATTCCAGTAGTCAGCGTGCGATCCAGACCGAACGGATTGCCAATGGCCAGCACCTTCTGGCCGACGAACAGGCTCTTTGACGTACCCAGAGGAATGACGCTCAGTTCGCTTGGCGGCGCTTCAACCTTGATGACAGCCAGGTCATTGTCAGGGTCTGCGCCCAGGATTTTGGCAGGATAAGTTTTGTTGTTTGAAAGTCTGACTTCCAACTTTTCGGCGTCTTGAACGACGTGGTTGTTGGTCAGAATGCGGCCTTCTTTGTCCAGGATCGAACCGGAACCGGTTCCCTCTTGCGGGTAGGCATTAAACCAATCCTGAACGATAACTGTTGAAGTAATGTGAACTACGCCAGGGCTGCTGGCGGCATAAACTTCCTGGTTGTTCTTTTCGTCGCTGGCGACCGATGGGTCTGTCAGTTCTGCGATTTTTGCAGTTTCAACTGCGGTCTTGTCGGTTTTGGCTCCGACCAATCGGCCAAGCAAATCTGATCCGAAGCGGTCATAAACCAGCACCGATGCTGAGGCGAAAACCGCAGTCACCAGGGCAAGCACGACCAATTGCTTTGCGCTAATTTGATAAGTTCTCATTGCTGTATCACTCCTTCAATTAAGTTCGTAGTACCGGCTTCTAAGTTCGTAGTACCGGTTTCAGCCGGAATCTTCAGTTCGTAACGCCGCCTTTAGGCGGAAGGTCTCGGCTGCCATGCCCGTTTCGTCTGAAGGCGGTACTACATGCTTTTAAGGGCATCCAAAGTTACCCGTTCGTGGTCTGAAAAGTTCCGAAAAACCCGGCACAGACCGTCGAAATACTCGTTCAGCCATAGTCTGACGCGACAACGATGTTAAGATTGTAAAGTCCGACCAACAAATACGCGACCAATAGAAAACTATTCCACTGGATATTGTCATGATGAATCTCCGCTTAGGCAAGTATTTTTCCATCGCTCTGCTGTTCTTAACGCTGACCTGTTTTACATACATTCGACCTGCACAGTCGCAAAACAAAGAAGCTCAGAAGTCTCAAGACCCTGCTACGTTGAGGATCGAAACCGAGCTTGTGCAGATTGACGTTGTCGTCACCGACAAGCAGGGCAAGTTGGTCAGCGACCTGAAACGAGAAGATTTTCAAATCTTCGAAGACGGTAAGCCGCAAACCATCTCTAACTTTTCCGTCGGCACTGCGACCAGACAGGCCAACTGGCTGAAAACTGTGCCAAAAGCTTCGAACAACAAAACAACGGCGACCGCAACGACTCCGATTTCACCGACCATCAGCGCCGGGCGTTATCTGGTAATGGCCGTGGATGACATTCACCTGAAGCCCGGAAACCTGATGCTGGCCAAACAAACTCTGACCAAATTCATTGACCAGCAGATAGGCGTTAGCGATCAAGTCGCTTTTGTGACAACCAGCGGACAAGTCGGGATGTTCCAGCAATTCACCACCAACCGTGAAGCTTTGCGGCGCGCCGTGACCCGCCTGAATGCGGCAGGCAAAACCGCCACCAACAATTTCGACGTTCCGCGCATAACTGCTTATCAAGCTGAGCTGATTGATAATGGCGACACCGACGCGCTGGAACTGGCTGTGCAGGAATTGATGGCCAGACAGAACATGGATCGCCGTATGGCGACCTCGGAATCTCAGTCTCGCGCTCGGATGATAATTCAGGAAAATAATCATCTGACGCTTGCCACGCTTTCGACTTTGGAAAACATAGTTCGTGATTTGCGCGGCCTGCCGGGGAGAAAGGTGATGGTGTTGTTGTCGGATGGATTTCTGCTGGGCGGCGGGCGCAACGGAGTTCACGACAACATTCGGCGAATCACCGATGCCGCCACAAAAGCCGGAGTGGTGATTTATTCGTTGGACGCGCGCGGATTGGTGGCAATGCCGGACAGCATGGACGCTTCGTCGCCGGGCTTTTTCGGAACCGGCGCTTTGGCCGGAGCGCGATCACGCATCGAAAACAGTTCCATCGAAGCCGACCGTGACGGGATGTTTGCTTTGGCTGAAGACACCGGAGGCAAGGCGATTTTCAACAATAACGATTTGAATCTGGGTTTGCAGCGAGTGCTGGATGACACCGAAAGTTATTACTTGCTGGCCTTTGAACCCACGGTTTCATACCGCGATGGGCGATTTCGCAAATTGGAAGTTCGCCTGACTTCGCGTCCCGATCTGAAAGTTCGCACGCGAAAAGGTTACCTGGCCCCGGACGACAAAGCCGCCGAAAAAGCCGAACGCGATCTGGCCAAAGCTGCCGAAAAGGACAAAAAGAAGACTCCTGAAAAGCTGGCCACCGAAGCCAAAGCCGCTGCTGAAAAACAAATCATCTCCGGACTCGGTTCTCTGTTTCAGCGTCGCGAAGTCCCTGTCGAAACGGCAGTTACCTTTATCAACACGCCTAAAGATGGAATTCAAACCGATGTCGTCGCACACATAGAAGCTTCAGCTTTGAATTTCAGTCAGGTGGGCGAACGTTATCTTGCCAGACTGGATTTGGTGGGAGTGATTTACAAGGAAGACGGCAAATCCGACCAGAACTTTGTTGAGACACTGAACATGAATC
>JAGNMH010000113.1 GCA_017991275.1 Acidobacteriota bacterium | reverse complement strand
CGTCAGATCACGCGCCGGTCGTGGCTGAATTCGATTTGGAGTAAATGGTTATGGACAAATTTCAAGCTGACATCCCGCAATCCGATTCGCGTCGAGATTTTCTTTTCCGGGCTGGCAATGGTTTCGGCGCGCTGGCGCTGTCTTACCTGATGCAGCGCGAAGCTCTGGCTCAGGGCAAAACTCAACCTGGAAAAAAACTTGTCAATCCGCTGGCTCCGAAACCACCGCACTTTGCTCCAAAAGCCAAAGCTGTCATCTTTCTGTTTATGGTTGGCGGCCCCAGTCAGATGGAAACCTTCGACCCTAAACCCGTGCTGGACAAACTTCACGGCCAGCAAATGCCTGCCAGTTTTGGCGAAGTCAAAAGCCAGTTTGTCAAAACGGGAACTCCGTTGATGGGCAGCGCCTGGAAGTTCAAAAAGTATGGCCAATCCGGCACAGAAGTTTCTGACCTGTTGCCGCACACGGCCAGTTGCATTGATGACATTGCGGTCATTCGGTCGTGTTACACCGAAAGTTTTGTTCACGCTCCGGCGATGTATCAGATGATAAATGGCCGAGTGTTGGCCGGGCATCCCAGTTTGGGCAGTTGGGTGACTTACGGTTTGGGAAGCGAAAGCGAAAACCTTCCGGCTTATTGCGTCATGACCCAGCCGCAAGGTCTGCCCGAAGGCGGCTCACCGATGTGGGGAGCCGGTTATTTGCCAGCCATTCATCAGGGAACTTTGCTGCGTAATGGTTCGACGCCGATTTTGCACTTGCAACCTCCGGCGGAAATCAGCCACCAGCAGCAAAGCAAAATGCTGAGCTATATGCGTCGAATGAACGAACAGTCGCTGGGCGAAAACGACTCTGAACTGGCGGCGCGTATTTCCTCTTATGAGCTTGCTTACCGAATGCAGCAACACGCCCCCGAAGCCGTTGACCTTTCCAAAGAGAGCAAAGAGACAAAGAAACTTTATGGCTTGGACGACTCTCAAACCGCCGAATTCGGAACTCGCTGTTTGCTGGCCAGACGACTGGTCGAACGCGGAGTGCGATTTGTGCAGCTTTATTCAGGTGGCGGCCCGGTCAGTGTTCAGTGGGATGCTCACGACAACGTCAAAACCAATCACGAACAGATGTGCCGCTGGACTGATCAGCCCGTCGCCGCTCTGTTGAAGGATTTGAAAGGACGCGGCTTGCTGGATTCGACTTTGGTCGTTTGGGGAACTGAATTCGGGCGCACTCCGGTTTCGGAAAACGGCAAAGGCCGCGATCACAACCCGACAGGCTTTTCGATGTGGATGGCAGGAGGCGGCGTCAAAGGCGGACAGGTCATTGGCCAGACCGACGAAATCGGATTCAAAACCGTAGGCCCGCGTTACCACCCGCGCGACATTCACGCTTCGATCCTGCACCTGCTGGGGATGGATCAAATGAAGCTGACTTACCTGCACAATGGACGGTTTGAACGGCTGACGGATTTTGGCGGCAACGTAATCGAATCGCTGGTGAGTTGAGAATGACTTTTAGACAGGATGAACAGGATTGTTTCAGGATTAACAAGACTCAAACGTGTCAGGAACAGCGTGTCCTTGCTGATCATGACAATCTTGAAAAAATCATGTCAATCTTGTCTAAAAGCATCTGTTGCTGACCTTTTACTGAATTACGGCCGGCAGGCTGGAACCATTGCGGTCAGTGGCAATCGCCCATCCGTTTTCCAGCCCGCCGATAAATCCGTGAAACTGAATTTCCTGACCGGACAGCACCAGCAGAACGTCTCCTGGGCCAATGCTTGGGTTTTCCAGTTTGAATTTGATTGAAGTGGCAATGCCGTTTTGTTGTTCAACGGCTTCAAAAGTCAGGTCGGTGAATTCAATCACCAGAGTTTGAGAGTTGGATATCTCGCTGCGTCCTTCGGGCATTTTTCTCCTTCAGATAAGTACGTAGTCCCGCCTTCAGGCGGAAGGTTTTTAAGTACGTAGTCCCGCCTTCAGGCGGAAGGTTTTTAAGTACGTAGTCCCGCCTTCAGGCGGAAGGTTTTTAAGTACGTAGTCCCGCCTTCAGGCGGAAGGTTTCGGTAACCAAGCCGATTCCGCCTAAAGGCGGGACTACGTACTTGTTAGTACGTGTTTCTAGTTTGATGAAAGCCAGGTCAGCAAATCGTTATTGCTGATGGTTGTTGATGAAACCTTGAAATCTTCGGCTCGGCCAAGTCGCCTATAAATTTCCGAAATCTTTTCAGTATGGAACTTGCCGCCTGTGTTGTGAATAAACAGCGGTGTCAGCGGAGCCAAAGTCACAGCCGTCGAAAAATCTCCGGCGCGGCGGATTCCGGGGATCGGCAATTGAGCCAGAAATTCTTTGTCGTTTGCCGAATCAAGCTCAGCCGCATCGGCGACCATTCGGTCAATTTTCGGAGCCAAACCTCTGACCAGCAGCGCCAACCCGCCAGCTTTGCCAAGCGCAATGACACTTAGTTTGGCGGTTTTTCCTTTCAGATAAGCGACAGCCGTCAAAATGTCTTGCACCTGCTCGGCTGCGTCCGAACGGTTGTAAGTGGTGAAGTAACGATACTTTTTCGCCAGTTCGCTGTTTTGAGCTTGAGGCAGCAAATTGATTGTCGTAGCTGAGTAACCGGCTGCGGCCAGTGAAGCCATCAATTCGTCACGGCGTTTAGCGTTATCGGTTTCAGCCAAAACCAGAACAGTTTTTTCAGATTGGGGCTTGCCCGATTGCAGCATGGAAAGTTCGACTCGGTCGCCTTTGCCCTGCCGCGAAATTGTCAACTTGGTTGTAGTCGAGTTGCCGTTTTTTTGGACTTCAGGAGTCGAAGCAATCAGGTCTTCGGCTTTTGGCGATTCGGCCATTAGAGAAAATTTGAAAGCCGCGCCGAATTGTTCTTTGAATTTTGGCAGGTCGGCGGCAGTTCGTGGTTGTGATTCTTCAAATTGGCGCTTTCTTTGTTCGATCAAGGCAGCGGTTAATTGAGCTTCGTCCAATTCGTTTTCAGGCCTGGAGCGGCTGGAATAAACCAGCAGTTCGGGGATGGATGGAATGCTGACGTTGCGCTCTTTGATCGGAGACGCTTCCTGCCGGTTCAGCAGCCAATGCGCGAACCAGCCGTAAACGGCTTCGCGGCTTTGCTGGTTGTAGTTGTGCTGAGCGTCAATCTGGATTGCGGTCAGTTTGTCTTCGGCCCCGAACAGGCGATAAATACCGCGAACCGCCGGGTATTCCGAAGTCAGCATGTTCTTTGTCCAATCGCCAGTCGCCGAAACCAGCATCATCGGGCGCGGAGCCATCAGCGCGGCAATCTCTACGTTATTGGTGTCAACTCGCAGGTTCGGGGCGTTCTCGCACAAACTGCCGCCTTGCATGATGAAGGAAACCATATTGACTGGCGCTGCGACGTTGATTCGTTCGTCAATAGCCGTCAGTAAAAAAGTCTGAGTGCCTCCGCCGGATTCGCCCGTGCAGGCGATGCGTGACGGATCAACTTCAGGCAGTGTCAGCAGAAAATCCACAGCGCGAATGCTATCCCAAAGCTGAAGACCCAACAGATTGACTCCCCACAGAGCTTCGACGCCGGTCGAGTTGTGGTTGGCAAATTGGTGACTGATCGCCGAACTGTCGTTGTAACCAACCATGTCGTAACTGAACGCCACATAACCCTGGCGCGCAAAACTGATGGCGCGAGCCGGGCCAGAGTGCAAGGGCTGATTTTCCAATCGTCCATAAGCCCAATGTCCGTGAGGGCATAAAACCGCCGGGAGCCTGCCGGTCGAGTTCTTTGGCCGATAAAGATTTCCCGTGACGTAAAACCCCTGGTAACTTTCAAAAAAAACTTTCTCGACTGTGTAATCTCCGCGATCCATTTTGCCAAAGATTGTAGCTTTGATTGGCTGTTTCGCGGGTTTCGGCCACAAACCTGCACTGACCAAAATCTGTTGCCTTAACTCAGCCGCGCGGGCTAGCCATGCTTCTTTGGTTTTGTATTCCGGAAGCGAATAAGTCAGATCAAGGTGGCGAACTTCGCGGCGACTGTCTGTTGCCGGAATTTCCTGTCCACGCGCTTGAAGTGAGAAGGCGAATGCGAGAATCGGCAGCGCGGCTAGCAATCGGAATTTTCTGTTCATCGTGTTGTCCAAAGTCAGAATCGGCAATTCATTGTTAAGTTTTACTGGCTGGCAAATCGTCAGCCGAGTTTTGAATGACTTGCTGGGCAGAGTCTTCTCCCAAACGTTCTCGCAGAAAATTGACGGAGTTTTGGTAAGCGTCGTCAATCTGTTTTTTCCGGTGGCTTTCAAACTCTACCCAATCGTTGTTGACCAGAACTTCAATAATCCCCGTTTCCGGATTTTGTCTTGTCCGAAGAGGCATCGAATCTCCTTTTGATTTATTTAAGTGATGAATCCCAAAGGCAAAGGCATTATCGTCTTCATCTGCGATTTTTCCAATCCGCCATTTGCTTACCGGAAATCCGTATAATTGCTTGTTGGTAAAAATGGAATTATGTAGGAGAAGGTGAAATTTTTCTTGATTGTAAGTCTTGCAACACTGTATCGGTTGGATTAAATTGTGTACGGCATCAAGTAAGAAGAAGTATATCGCCTCACATTTGCGACGTTTGCCAGATTAGAAACGCTTCCCCGCATCGCCGCCTTACCTCAAATGCGAATTCTTCTCTACAATTAAAGCGGGCCACTGACGCCGAACTGCGATTACGTTACTAGCTCAGAACTACACTTTGCTTTTTGCGATCAAAGCGTACCCACAAGAACTGAGCGAATCACAATACACGAGTAAATTTACTGACGGTTATTGTCGGAGTAGTTACCTATTATTTTTGAGCAATTTCTTTGTTTGCCCGAATTTAGAGAGTTCGGGTAGGAATTGTACAGAAGAGTGGTGACGGCACAGCTTTGGCAAAGAAGACTTAGTTCATAATTGAACTTCTGCGGAGGCATGAATGATCCCCTACCTGAATTCTGCAAAGTGTCAAAAGCGGATTGCGGTAAAAACACGCAACAACCGCAGTCTGGCAATTTGCCTAACCATTATTTCAACGATCATTTTAATTACCTGTAAGTTGCACACGATTAGTCTGATCGGAGTTTCAGCAGCCAGTTATTCGAATCAATTCCAGTCACAAAATACAAACACCCTGACACCAGGCGAAGTCATTGAGTGCGAGCTTGTTGGCGAAGTCGTTCATCGTTATCAATTTTCGCTGCCATCGAGAAATTATCTGCGGCTGAGCGTGGAGCAAAAAGGCGTGGCAATTGTTTCAAGTCTTTTTGGCTCCGATGGAGAAAAGTTGATTGAAGCCGATTACTTGGGCAAAAAAAGTCTATCGGTCATCGCTCCGCTTGCCGAAGGCAAGCCGTCAACTTATCGCGTTGAAATCCGCGCGCGCGCGCGTGGGAATCATCAGGGACAGTCAGGCCGTTACATTATCAGGATCGAAGAACAACGACTGGCCATGCCGCGTGATACGGATCGCGTTAAAGCCGAAAGGATGGTTGCCGAAGCTACTCAATTAAGCCGTCAAAATGTTCAGGGGCGCGAGGTTACACGGCGCATCCTGGAACAGTATCGCGCGGCGCTGCCATTGTGGCGCACGCAACCAGTTCAACGTGATGACAGACGCGAAGAATCCAGGACACTTTATCTGATGGCTTTGCGGCAGCAGGATTTGGGGGAGAACCAGGAGGCGCTGGAAAGTTACTTACAGTCGTTGGAAATTGCTCGCTCAGAATTTGATCAGGAGCGCGAAAGCCTTACGCTGTCTGGGCTTGGCACGCTTTATTTCACGCTCGGCGACAAGCGCAAAGCGATTGATTGTTATGATTCCGCGTTGAGACTCATGCAGGCTCAATGTGATCGTGCCGTCGAAGCCGGAACACTGGTCAATCTTGGGATTGCCTACAAGGCGCTAGGCGAAAACTCTAAA
This sequence comes from Acidobacteriota bacterium, assembly GCA_017991275.1. GTDB lineage: Bacteria > Acidobacteriota > Blastocatellia > RBC074 > RBC074 > RBC074. Next base: position 4,454 of record JAGNMH010000113.1, on the reverse strand, counting down.
GCAATGGAGTTTTACCAGATTGCGCTGGTGGCTTCACGCGCGATTGGCGATCAAGAGTTGGAAGCGGCGACGCTGACCAATCTGGCCCGGCTTTATGATCTGACGGGCGACAAAGCTGGTGCGGTTGGTCTTTATCGGCAAGCTCTGCCGTTGTGGCGAGGGTTGGGCAACACTGGTGGAGAAGCAGTGACGCTGAAAAATCTGGGGGCGCTCCATGAATCGGTGGGGCGGCGCGAAGAGGCTCTGGATTATTACCGAAGGGCGCTGATTCTGAATCAAGTGGCTGGTGATTTATCCCGCGAAGCTCACATACGTGGTGACCTGGCCAGAGTCGAACGAGACAAAGGCAATTTCAAAGCTTCGCGCAGCGAAATTGAACAGGCGCTGGCCTTTTTTGATTCGCAACGCCAGCAAATTCTTAACCCGGAATTACGAGCCTTGTTCGCGGCTACAAATCAGAGATATTACGAGTTTTACATTGACCTTTTGATGCAGCAGCACGAACAGCAATCGGCTGCCAGTCTTGTTGGAAAAGTTGAGCCTGAAGGCGACATGGCGACGGCATTTTTGGCCAGCGAAGGCGCCAGGACTCGTGCCCTGGCCGATCTGATTGCCGAGGCCCGTATTGATTTACGCGAGGGCGTCAGCCCGACTCTTTTGGAGCGCGAACATGATTTGGGACAGGAGCTTACAATCCGGAAGGCTGAACGAGTGGCGTTGCAAAGAAAGAAAGCCAAGCCCGCCGAGATAGAGGCCGTGGTTCAGGAAATTGTCAGACTGGATACAGATTACGAACAAACGCAGAACGAAATCAGAAAAGCAAATCCTCGTATTGCTGCCTTGACGCATCCGGTACCGCTTGGTTTGGCCGAAGTCCAAAGTCAGTTACTTGATACGAATTCAATGTTGCTGGAATACTCGCTCGGCCAGGAGCACAGTTACGTGTGGGCAGTCAGCCACGACAAGGTTCGTGTAGTCAGGTTGCCAGCGCGTGCCGAGATTGAAGCTCAGGCCGTAAAGTTTTATGACTTGCTGACCGCTCGCAGCCAGACGATAAAATTTGAAACACCGGTTCAAAAACAACGGCGTGTTGCTCAGGCCACCCTCGAATTGGACAAGGTTGCAGCTTCGCTTAGCCGCACTTTGCTGGAACCGATAGCCGAAACGCTTGGTCAAAAACAGCTTTTGGTTGTTGCCGACGGGATCCTGAATTACATACCGTTCGGTGCATTGCCGGAACCGGACAGGAAGCCTGGGAGAGTGGGAGAAGTGAGGGCAGGGAAAAAAGCCCAAGTTCGCCCAGTTGCTGCCGAGCCATTGCTGGTCAAACACGAAATCATAAATTTACCGTCGGCCACAGTGCTGGCGGAATTGCGGCGCGAATTACCTTTGCGTAAAGCCCCAACCAAAGATTTAGCTGTCGTTGCCGACCCCGTTTTCAGCCGGATGGACGACAGGCTCAATTTCAGCAAAAACTCTCCTGATGAAGAGGTCGCAAATGCCAAAACTCAGCCACTGGCGATGTTGCTGGATAATGTCATGCGTTCCCCCACAGAACGCGATGCCAGAGATTTATCAAGACTCCCTTATTCGCGGCTCGAAGCTGTCAAAATCGCTGCGTTGGCTCCTGAAAAACGGCGCTTGTTGGCTCTGGATTTTCAGGCCAATCGGTCACTGGTGACGGACGGCCTGCTCAGTCCATATCGTTATGTTCACTTTGCCACTCACGGCCTGCTCAACAGCCAATCGCCGGAACTGTCCGGTCTGGTTCTTTCTCTGGTCAACGACCGTGGGGAACCGCAGTTGGGTGTGCTTCGTCTGGGTGACATTTACAAACTCAATCTGTCGGCGGAACTGGTGGTTTTGAGCGCCTGCCGCACCGGATTGGGAAAAGAAGTTCGCGGCGAAGGGGTGATGGGATTAACGCGCGGCTTTATGCATGCCGGAGTTCCCAGAATCATCGCCAGCTTGTGGTCTGTTGATGACGCCGTGACTTCGGAACTGATGACGCGCTTTTACCGTGAACTTATGAGTGGAAAACAAACCCCAGCCACTGCATTGCGTTCAGCGCAACTCTCGTTACGGAAAGGAAAACAATGGCGATCGCCTTATTATTGGGCAGCATTCACTCTGCAAGGCGAGCCGAGGTAGGAATGTTTGGAGTTCACGCTTCAGCGTGTTCGGGAATCCATACGCTGAGGCGTGAACTCTAAACGGCGAATTTTACCGACCAGCAGCGTTTTTCAAATCCACAACAATCCGCTCGGAAATCTGAGAAGTACTCCCCGTATATTTCTGACTTTTGCCGGAACGCGGCCAAATCACGCGGCCTTTGGCGTTTAGCAACCTAAGCGAAGCGCTTTGGCCGTCAGTTGAAAGGCTGATGTCCATTGCAGTATCGGCTTCGTCTCTATCCGTCAATTCCCAGAGCTGAGCTTCTTTCAGGCGCCGGGAAAGTTCCGATCGGAATTCATTTACGTCCCGGTTTAAGGAAAGAAAGATTTTGCGAGTTTCAGATGGCGATTCGACTACCTTGGCGTGTTCGTTGTCTATGACATCGTGGTCGCGCAAACCGCTGGGCGGTTTTGATTGGCGCTGCGGGGCACCTGAATTAGGCGGCATAACAATTGACTCGCCGGGTTGTGGCGCATCGCCGCCATTTAGCGGAGTCGTTGGTTGAGTGTTGGAATTTTGCCCTGGATTTGAATTGTTGATGGCGACTGAGTTTGGCGATTCCGGCTGCCACATTCTCCACAGAGCAATGCCGCTCAATCCGGCTACCAGCAGCAGCGAAACCGGTAATGCGAAGCGAAAGGCAGGCAAAAGCCGTTTTGGCGATTCGGCGGTTGGCCACAAAGAACGCAGCCAATCAGCAATGCCGGATTTGCCGCCAGCGTAGTTGACGGAAACGACAGCGCCGGTCAATTCGCCATACGAATCGCGCTCAGGCGTCAGAGTGAAGTTCAATTTCTGGCCGCCAGACAGTTTGATGACGAATTTTTCGAGTGTGTGAGCTTGTTGCAACATTTGAAAATCAATCGGGTAAAGCGCCAGACAAATATCGGGTTCTTCGCTGGCGCGGATTTCTATGAACTCTTCACCTTCAAGTAGCCGGAAATCAATTTGGTTGGCTGTTTCCGTGTCGAGTGTGGCGCGTGGCTGGCGATCCACCAAAATTTTCAACTGGTGCGGATTACTTTGAATTGATTGTCGGCAAGCCTGACGGTCTTCCAGCTTGGCACGCATGGTTTCTGAATTCATATGGTCTGTTTCGGTCATTTGAAAACTGTCTTCAGTGGATTGCTGATTATGTGCTTCGTTATGAAAAAACTCCGGCAAATCCAGACGTGTTGCCGGTGCGCTAAAGCCCAGTCCGGCGACCAGTTGCCCGAAGCACGTCGGGTGCAGAACAGAGTGCATGCGAGCGACTTCTGTTCGGTGCTCTTCATCTGGGTCATCGCCGTCAAATTCCAACGCCGGGATTCTGCTGTCAGCCAGACCTTCGCCAGGCGGCAGCGGGCATTGAGTTTCCCACGGCATAAACTTTTGCAAACATTGAATTACAAAATCAGCGTAGCTTGCCTGATTAGGGCGGGGGATGAACCGCTCTTCGCCATAAGCGCCGCGCGTCAGTGTCAGCAAATTGCCAAAACGCGACTTTATTTCCTGCAGCAACTGCCCTTTACGCGAACGCCAGTAGTAATTGTCTTTGGCGCGGCTGGGGTTCTGCATCACGATGGAATGAAGAGCAATCGCTTCATTGATCGGATAATGATGCAGCAACCGTGTGACGCCCAGCGAAACGTAAAACGAATTGCGCTTGATGGTGATTCGTACCAAATGCTTGAGGAAATGAATCAGGAGGCGCCGGTCGTCGAACCCGGCGTATTCCTGCTCTTTTTCCGCAACTTCGGTTTCATCAAAGATCAGGCGCTGCAACAGGTGCAATTCATTGAACGTCACCTTGCTACGAGCGCCGGAAGAACGGCTAAGCTGGCGCGAGCTACCTTGGGGGATGTAATAGTAACGGCGATCCTGAGTCACCACAGCCATCTGCAATCGGTCAACTGCATCCACTGCGATTCTTTCAGAAGCTTCCTGGTTTCCCAGAATGAAAAAAGCCAGTTGGTAGGCCCGTTCAAGTCTGTTGGTTATCTGAGTTTTGACTTCTGCTGCTCCGAGCAATCGAACCACCTTGCAATTGATAGTGACAATTCGGCGGAAAACTTACGCCAGTGCCGAAGCTATGGCAAGGAAAGAGATTCCAATTTTACGAAAATGCCACACTTCCGAAGCATCAAAACTATTCCGTCTGAAGCTGCGAAAGTGCCACACTATTTTTTATATCAACTTGGTACATTCGCTATGTACCTCAGCAGCAAATCGCAGAATCTAAGTTGGCGACCAGGCTAATGAGGAATAGAGTTGTTGCGATGGGGTGAATCGCCTCAAGC
>JAGNMH010000112.1 GCA_017991275.1 Acidobacteriota bacterium | reverse complement strand
GGCTGGGCTTGGGCTACAATAGCCAGGCTGCGTTGGTGACGCGCGGTCTGGCTGAAATGACCCGGCTGGCAGTCAGGCTCGGCGGACGCGGAGAAACGCTGGCGGGTTTGGCAGGAATGGGCGATCTGGTTTTGACCTGCTTCGGCAGTTTGTCGCGCAATCGCCGCGTTGGTTTTGAACTTGGCCGAGGTCGCCAGTTGGAAGAAATCATCAGCGAAATGCGCGAAGTTGCCGAAGGCGTCAAAACTGCAAAAGCTGCCAACGAACTGGCAACAAAACTTGGCGTCGAAATGCCGATCACCGCTGGCGTTTACCAGATGCTTTACGAAGGCAAAACTCCGCGTCAGTTGGCAGTTGAACTGATGGAACGCCCGCTGAAATCGGAACGGATTTAAATGGCAAAGACACAAACAGAACAACCCAAAACCGTGGCCACAAACCGCGAGGCGTATCACAACTACTTCATACTGGAAACTTACGAAGCAGGAGTTCAACTGGCTGGGACTGAAGTCAAATCCGCTCGCGGCGGTCGTGTGAATTTGAAAGACGGTTACGTCACTGTGCGCGACGGACAGGCCTGGCTGATGAATGTTCACATCAGCCATTACTCGCACGGCAACCGGCAGAATCACGAACCCGTACGCGAACGCCGCTTGCTGATGCACAAACGCGAAATCATCAGGTTGCAATCAAAGACTCAGGAAAAAGGCCTGACGCTGGTTCCGACCAAGTTTTATTTCAAAGGCAATCTGATCAAATGCGAGATCGGTTTGGCCAAAGGCAAAAAGCTTTACGACAAACGCGAAACCGAGGCCAAGAAGACTCAGGAACGCGAAGCTCGTGCGGCGATGAAAAACAGAAATCGAGAAGAATAACCACAATTCACATCAGGAGAAAATTGAATGGAAGTCAAAGCTGACTCAAGGAAGTTTTACGAAATTGAATGCGATGCGCTGGCCGTCGCCGTCTTTGAAGGCGAAAAGCTCGAAGCTGGCACTCTGGCCGAAATTGATAAACGAACCGGCGGCGTGCTGACTTCGTTGATCGAAACTGGCGAATTCACTGGCAAGTCGGGCGAATCCGCTTACGTTCACAGTACCGGCGAAATTAAAGCTCGTCGGTTGTTGCTGCTCGGCGCCGGCAAGCAGGCGGAGTTCACAGCAGATAATGTTCGGCGAATGGCTGGAACTGCGGCGCGGACTTTGCGGGGCAAAAAAGCTCGGACGTTCGCTTTCCTCCGTCGTTCAGATGTGGCTGACGTGGCCGTTGCTGAAAGCGCTCAGGCGGCAACTGAAGGCGCTTTGCTGGCTCTGTTTGAACCAGACAAGTATCACACCAGCGACAAGACAGAGAGCCATCTGGATCAAATGATTCTGGCCACCAACGGCGATGATTTGAACTCCGCGAAAAGCGGCATCGAACGCGGACGCATCATTGCCGAAGCCACAAACTTTGGCCGCGAAGTCATCAACGAGCCAAGCAATCTGATGACTCCAACCGAACTGGCCGCAAAAGCCGCAGAAGTCGCCAAAAGTTACGGCCTGGAACTGGATGTGCTGGAAGAAGAAAAAATGCGCGAACTTGGAATGGGTTCGCTGCTGGGCGTGGCTCAGGGGTCAGCCGAACCGGCCAAGCTGATTGTTTTGACTTACACGCCGAAAACCAAATCCGACGAAACCATAGCCATTGTTGGCAAAGGCGTGACATTCGACACTGGCGGAATTTCAATCAAACCATCCGATGGAATGGAAAAGATGAAATACGACATGGCTGGCGGCGCAACGACAATTGCCGCAATGCGTGCCATCGCTCAACTTAAACCGACGGTCAATGTGATCGGCATTGTTCCGGCGGTTGAAAACATGCCCGGCGGACGCGCTCAACGTCCTGGCGACGTTGTCCGCGCGATGACCGGCAAAACCATCGAAGTCATCAACACAGACGCCGAAGGCCGGTTGATTTTGGCCGACGCTGTGGCTTATGCGCGCAAACTGGGCGCGACGAAAATCGTTGATCTGGCTACGCTGACCGGCGCGGTTTCAATCGCATTGGGCGACCTTTACGTGGCAATCCTGGGCAACAATCAGGAATGGATTGACACCGTGATAGCCACGGCAAAACGCTCCGGCGAAAAGTTCTGGCAATTGCCATTGGACAAGGAATACCGCGAACAAATCAAAAGCGAGATCGCCGACATCAAGAATGTCGGAGGCCGCAAAGCCGGGACAATCACCGGAGCTTACTTCATACGCGAATTTGTCGAAGACACTCCGTGGGTGCATCTGGACATTGCCGGAACTGCCTGGAACGACAGCACCAAACCTTACCTGTCAATCGGGCCAACCGGCGTTTGCGTGCGAACACTGGTCAATCTGGTCTGCAATTAGTTGAAGCCTGTGCAAATTGATCTTCAATGGAATCAATCAGTTCACGCCAGGTCGCAAAGTCGCCAAGAAGGAAAAGAAAACAAGCCATCTTTCTCTCCTTGGTTTCTTTGCGCCTTCGCGGCTTTGCGTGAGATTTCAATTTGCACAGCCTTCAAATAACTCGATGGTCCGCCACGATAACTTGAAGGCTTTGCTGTCATGCTGATTACCAACGCCACGCTTATTACTTGGGGCACACCGAACCAGATTCTGGAAAAGCACGCGCTTTACATCGAAGCCGACCGCATCGTCGAACTTGGCGTTTCGTCAGAACTCGAAGCCAAGTATCCACAGGCTGAAAAATTGGACGCCCGCGGGCAGTTCGTCATGCCGGGCAACATTTGCGCGCATACTCATTTTTATGGAGCCTTTGCGCGCGGCATGGCCATTCCGGGCGATGCGCCGAAAGACTTTCCTGAAATTCTGGAGCGGTTGTGGTGGCGGCTGGACAAGGCTCTGATGCCGGAAGACGTGCGCTATTCGGCGCTGGTTTGTTTGATTGACGCCATCAAACACGGCACGACTACGCTGTTTGACCATCACGCTTCGCCGAACGCGATTGACGGTTCGCTGGACGTGATTGCCGAAACGGTCAAGCAAGCCGGTCTGCGCGCCTGTCTGTGTTACGAAGTCACTGACCGTGACGGCGACGAAAAAGCCAAAGCCGGAATCAACGAAAACCTTCGTTTCATTCAAACCGCAAACCGCAAACCGCAAACCGCAATTGCAGCCAGCTTCGGTTTGCATGCTTCGCTGACGCTTTCAGATGCGACGCTCGAAGCTTGCCGTAATGCTTGCGACGCCAAGTATTTTGGTTTTCACATTCACGCCGCCGAGCACGAATCCGATCAAACCGACAGTATGAAAAAGAGCGGAATGCGAGTGATTGAACGGCTGCACAAGTTCGGCATTTTGGGCGAACGCTCCATCGTCGCCCACGCCGTCCACATTGACGAACACGAGGCCGAGTTGCTGGCTGAAACCGAAACTTGGGTGACGCATCAGCCACGCTCGAACATGAACAACGGAGTCGGCTCGGCGGATGTAGAAAGTTTGTTGCGGCTCGGCATAAAAGTTGGTTTGGGTAACGACGGTTTTTCCAATGCGATGTGGGATGAATGGAAAGCCGCTTATCTCTCACACAAAGCCGCTCACCGTGATCCGCGCCGCATGAATGGGGCGACTGTTGCCGAAATGGCCGTCACAAATAATGCCGCACTGGTAAATGTTTTCTTTCCACAGGCTCCGATTGGCGTGCTCGCTCCGGGAGCTTTTGCCGATATTATTTTTGTGGATTATCACCCAACAACTCCACTGACTGCTGGTAATCTGCCGTGGCATATTCTGTTCGGCTTTGAGAATTCGATGGTGACGACGACGATTTGTGCAGGTAAAGTGCTGATGAAAAACCGGGAATTATCGTTTCTGGACGAAGCAGAGATCACCGCCAGAAGCCGCGAGTTGGCGCAGAAAGTTTGGACCAGGTTTTAAGAAGCAATGCAAACGAAAGGTAAGACCGATGACAAATGCAGAAAGCATTCTGAACAAACTGAAGGAACTTAAACCTGTTATGACTTCCCTATACAAGGCAAGGGAAGTCGGTCTATTTGGTTCCTTCGCACGCGGAGAGCAAGACGCGAATAGCGACATTGATTTGTTGGTGGAATTTGAAGAAGGCGCGGATATGTTCGACTTGGTTGGGCTGGCGAATTATCTGGAAGAAACGTTTCAGCAAAAGGTGGATGTCGTTCCCAAGCGCGCGCTGAGAGTGGAACTAAGAGAATCCGTCTTACGAGAGGTTGTCGCCGTATGAGGGATTACACGCTCTATTTGAAAGACATTCTGGCGGCGATAGACAGGATTGAAGAGTTCGTCGCCGGAATGGAACTGGAAGCGTTTCAAACCGACGACAAAACTAGCAGCGCCGTATTGCGAAAATTAGAGATCATCGGGGAAGCGGCAAAACAAATCCCGGACGAGATGCGCCAACAGCATACGGGCATTCCCTGGAAAGAGATGGCAGGGATGCGCGACAAGTTGATCCACTCCTATTTTGGAGTTGATTATCCGTTGGTCTGGGAAACGATAAAGAAACGACTCCCCAATGTGGCAGAAGAAATTCGTGAAATTCTGAAGGGGCCGAGTAAGTTATGAAATCCGCGAGTTTCAGCCTCAACTAGACAATCCCAAACTGGTGTTGTACAAAACCCTCTAGCTTCCCACTTTAAGCCAAAAGGACCGCGTACCAATGAAATTTGGCGTTGTCATCTTTCCCGGCTCGAATTGCGACCACGACACTTACCACGTCATCAGCAAAGTGATTGGTCAACCCGTTGACTTCATTTGGCACAAAGAAACAGATGTTGACCGTTTCGACGCGATTATTCTGCCTGGAGGATTTTCCTACGGCGATTATCTTCGCAGCGGAGCGATTGCGCGGTTTTCACCTGTGATGAAATCGGTGGTTGAATTCGCTAACCGCGGAGGTCTTGTGTTGGGGATTTGCAATGGCTTTCAGATTCTGTGCGAATCGGGATTGCTGCCTGGGGCACTGCTCAGAAATCGTGACCTTAAATTCATTTGTGAACACGTCAATGTCCGCGTCGAGCAAACCGACACAGCCTTTACCTCCACATACAAAGCCGGCCAAGTGTTGAGCCTGCCAATCGCGCATGGCGAAGGCAATTATTTCTGCGACGAAAAAACTCTGGCTGAACTGGAAGGCGAAGGCCGGGTGCTTTTTCGTTACAGCACCACCGATGGGCAGATCACAGACGAAGCCAATCCGAACGGTTCGCTGAAAAACATCGCAGGCATCTGCAATCGCCAGCGCAATGTGGTTGGTCTGATGCCTCATCCCGAACGTGCCGCCGAAAGCATGCTTGGTTGCAAGGACGGACGAGCGATGTTTCTTTCAATGGCCGACGCGCTGACCGAAATTCTGAAAGCGCGCGCATAGGCAATTATTGATGTTGGATGTTGGATTTTGTATTGGAAGAGCAAGAGTCTTTCTGAATCCAAAACCCAGAACCCAAAACCCAAAATTCAAATGACCATTACGAACGAAATTCTGGATCAGCACAACATCTCGCCCGACGAATACGAACGCATCAAACAGTTGATGGGACGCGAACCAAATTTGACCGAACTGGGTATATTTTCGGTCATGTGGTCGGAGCACTGTTCGTACAAATCATCCAAAATTCATCTGCGCCGATTGCCTGTGACAGGCGAATGTCTGGTTCAAGGGCCAGGCGAAAACGCTGGCATTGTGGACATAGGTGACGGCTGGTGTGTCGCCTTCAAGATCGAATCGCATAACCATCCGTCGTTTATCGAACCATACCAGGGCGCTGCGACGGGCATAGGTGGGATTCTGCGCGATATTTTCACGATGGGCGCCAGACCTGTGGCGGCCATGGACAGTTTGCGATTTGGGCCAATTCGCGATGAAGACGTGGACGAATCGAAAGACCAGATTTCGGCTAAAACCGTTGCTCGCAATCGCCGAATCACCGCTGGCGTGGTCAAAGGTTTGGGCGATTACGGCAACGCTTTCGGAGTCCCGACAGTCGGCGGTGAAGTTTATTTTGACGCTTGTTATTCCCTAAATCCGCTGGTCAATGCTTTCGCGCTTGGCCTGGTTCGGCGCGAACAGATTTTTTACGGCAAAGCTGAAGGTGTAGGCAATTCGGTGATTTATGCCGGAGCCAAAACCGGGCGCGACGGCATTCATGGCGCGACCATGGCTTCAGCCGAATTTGACGAAGCCGCGATGGAAAAACGCCCGACTGTCCAGGTCGGTGATCCGTTTTCTGAAAAGTTGCTGCTGGAAGCCTGCCTGGAAGCCATGCGCTCCGGCGCCATTGTCGGCATTCAGGACATGGGTGCTGCCGGGCTGACTTCCTCTTCCTGTGAAATGGGGGCCAGAGCGGGCAACGGAGTCGAAATCAATCTCGACCTGGTTCCGCAACGCGAAACGGGAATGACGGCTTATGAAATGATGCTGTCGGAATCTCAGGAACGAATGTTGATCGTTGCCGCCAGAGGTCACGAGCGGCAGGTTCTGGAAATTTTCCATCGTTGGGATTTGGACGCAGTCATCATTGGCAACGTGATTGAAGAGCAAAAGTTGCGCGTGCTGCACCAAGGGGAAATCGTTGCAGACATTCCCAATCTTGCTTTGACCGACGAAGCTCCAAAGTACAACCGTCCGATGAAACCTTTCGCCGTCGCCAGCGAAGATGTTTCGCCGAAAATTGAGGCGGCAATCTCAAATTTCAAATCTCACTTCTCAAATTCGGAATCTGGCGGTGAACCAAACACCGAACTGCTTCGCCGTTTGCTTGGTTCGCCAAATATCGCGTCAAAAAATTGGGTGTATCGCCAGTACGACCACATGGTTCGCACAAACACTGTTGTGCTGCCCGGTTCGGACGCGGCGGTGATTCGCGTCAAAGAAACCCGGCGAAGTTTGGCAATGTCGCTGGATTGCAACTCACGTTATTGCCAAATTGATCCGCGCGAAGGCGCAAAGCTTGCAGTCGCTGAATCTGCCCGCAACGTGGTATGCAGCGGCGCGCGGCCTTTGGCCGTCACCAATTGTTTGAACTTCGCCAGCCCCGAACGCCCCGAAGTGATGTGGGCGTTCAGCGAAACGATTGACGGCATGGCCGAAGCCTGCAACACATTCGGCACACCTGTCACCGGTGGCAATGTCAGTTTTTACAACGAAACCGAAGGCCGTGGGATTTACTCAACTCCGACCATAGGAATGCTAGGGGTAATTGAAGACGCCAAACACATCACCACTCAGTGGTTCAAAGAAGCGGGCGATATTGTTTTATTGCTCGGCGTGACGGGCAACGATCTTGGAGCCAGTGAACTGCTTTCAGTCCTGACAGGCGAATCCACAGGGGCAGTTCCGAAAATTGATTTGGAGGCCGAAAACAATATCCAACAGGCTTGTTTGAATGCGATTCAGGCTGGCTTGGTCAGTTCGGCGCACGATTGTTCAGAGGGAGGGGTGGCAGTCGCGCTGGCCGAAAGCTGCTTTTCCAGTTATAGCCGTTCCGGCATCGGCGCAAAGATTGATCTGACCGAGCACGCCAAACTTGGCAGTTTGAACAATTTGACGGCGTTGCTGTTTGCCGAATCGCCTTCGCGGATTGTGCTCAGCGTCAAAGCCGAAAACGTGGATCGTGTGCGGGAAGTTGCTGTTGAGGCAGGTGCATCAGCAGTCGTGATTGGCGAAGTCGGCGGCCAGGAATTAACTATCGCCTGTGCTGGCAAAACTCTGGTTGCCGATTCTGTAACAAACCTGGAAAACATCTGGGCCGAGGCTTTGCCGCTGGCGTTGGATCGTCCAATGCAAATGGCTGCGGATTAAGGTCGGTATTCGTACTGTTCTTGCCGATCATTGGCTAGAAGACTTGATACAAAAAGTGTTTGTATCCCACGCTCATGCTTGGCAAAAACCATGGCGGCAGCGAAGTCATCAACATTAAACTGATGGTGGCATGGGATAAGCCAAGCGCAAACAGATTAGGTGCGCGCTCGTAAACCCACGACCACAACAAAGCTCCAAGCAGTGTCAGCAGCATCAGCATCAAATTCGGCAAATGCGTCACCGAAAAGATCACCGCCGTAGCCAGAATAGCCAATCTGGTTTGCCTTAGTGATTGTTCAGGCGAATCCGACTCCGAAATGAATATCCAGCGCATCCGCCGATAAATAAAAGCCTGCAAAACATATTGCTGAATCACCGCCCAAACCGGAAGTACCAGCAGGTTTGTCCAGAAATGCGAAGTCAGATGAAAAGAATTTGTCAGGAATCCGATCATCGTAATCACCGAACAAACCGCCAGCGTGGGTACAGCCACCAAACTCAATGCTTTCCAAAAATTCCGCAATGAAAACCCGATTTCGCTGAGTTTTTCGCCGCGCAGCCGGTGTGAATAAAGCATCAACAGGGCAGCCAAAAAACCAGGCAAGGCCATCAACCAGCGGGGTTCCGGTTGCAATGGAATGATCACCCAGGTCGTAATGAAGACCGACGCGATGACCGACGCGATTTCCAACCCGCCAACCAGTCGCAATGAAAACTGCAATTCCGGTTCTGGCTGATTGGGGGTAATTTGTTCAGCAGACTGTTTTGTGACGTATTGCATAAAAGTTTTGACTGGCGCGCGGATTCTACTTCCTCACATCACGATCAAGCCACTGATTGCTTACCAGCCGGTTTGATAGCTTTGATGTGTAGGCCGGTACGAAACATACATTGCCGCCTTGCAACAGCCACCTTGGACACAATTGACAGAGCCAGACAAGCGGCTACCATGCTCGCCGGTCTGCCAATTCCGGCAGGCGTTTTTATAACAATTCATTTTTTAAACTTTATGAACCTAGCTTCAATTATCTTTTTTATCTTTTTTCAGCCGCAATCTCCCGAAGAAGTTGGAAGGATGTTGGACCCGATCATGCGACATGGTCGAGACAATATCAGCTACCTGGCTTCGATGGATGGTTTCGACTGGGCGATAGTAATTATGTATTTCACCATTCTGTCGTTGCTGGCCATTTTGGGAGCTTATCGCATCAGGATGGTTTTTCAGTTCTGGCGTTACCGCGACATCAAACCCAAACCAAAGCGAATTTTTGCTGAAGACGAATTACCTTACATTACTGTTCAGTTGCCGCTGTTCAATGAACTTTACGTTGTCGAACGATTGGTAGAATCCGTGGTCAAACTGGATTACCCGCGCCATTTGCTGGAAATTCAGGTGCTGGACGATTCCACAGACGAAACCGTAGGCATAGCCGCAAGCGTCGTTGAGCGTTTCAAACAACAGGGCTTCGACATTGTTCACATACACCGAACCGACCGAACCGGTTACAAAGCCGGCGCACTGGATAAAGGCATGGCGGTCGCCAAGGGAACTTTGATGGCGATTTTTGACGCCGACTTTACTCCGAAACCGGACACGCTGCGGAAAATGGTTGATTACTTCAGCGATGAAAAAGTCGGTATGGCGCAGATGCGCTGGGGGCATATCAACGCAAATTATTCTTTGCTGACCCGGCTCCAGGAAGTTTTGCTGGATGGTCACTTTGTTGTCGAACAGACTTCGCGTAATCGAACAGGCGCGTTTTTCAACTTCAACGGCACTGCCGGAATGTGGCGACGCGAAGCGATTGATTACAGCGGAGGCTGGCAACACGACACGCTGACCGAAGACACTGACCTCAGTTTTCGCGCCCAGTTGATGGGCTGGAAATTTGTTTATCTGTTGGACGAAGAAGTTCCGGCTGAACTTCCGGTCGAAATGAATGCCTTCAAAACTCAACAGCGTCGCTGGGCAAAGGGGCTGGTGCAGGTTGGGTTGAAACTGATGCCGCGCATCTGGCACCACCCGACACTGACCTGGCAGCAAAAAGTCGAGTTGTTCTTTCGCCTGTTCGGTAATTGCGCGGCGATGTTGATGATCGTGCTTAGCATTTTGCATATTCCGGTTTTGATCGTTCGGTTCAACCAGGGAATGTTCCAGATGCTTTTGTTCGATACACCGCTGATGATCTTTGCGACGTTTTCAGTCGTTAGTTTTTACGGCACGGCGATTCTGTATCGTTACCCGAATGAAAAGCGTCGGTTATGGCTGATTCCTATGGCCATGGCCATGGGCATAGGGCTGGTTTTTTCAAACACCCGCGCCGTGCTGGAAGCTCTGTTTGGAGTCGAATCCAGCTTTGTCCGCACACCGAAATACAACGTCGAATCCAGCAAAGATAACTGGCTGCAAGTGGCGAAGAAATACAAACGCAAAGGCGGGTGGTTGCCGTTTCTGGAACTGGCTTTTGCGTTGTATTTTGTGGGTGCCATTTATTATGCAATTCGCTCGAACATTTACGCGACGATTCCGTTTCTTATGATCTTCCTGCTGGGTTACGGATACATGGGAATGATGTCGCTGTTTCAGGGGCGTGTGCGCAAATTGTTAAACGCTTTTCGTCGGAGCTAAAACAACAGGATTGGGG
>JAGNMH010000111.1 GCA_017991275.1 Acidobacteriota bacterium | reverse complement strand
TCCCAGCGCCGCGTCGAATTGCGCGACCGTTTCGTTCGAGCGCGAACCGTCGGCTTTGATTCGCAAAACATAAGCCGCCGCCAAACCCTGTCCGCTGGCATCGGCGGTGAAAAAGCCCGGTGCGACGGAACTGATTTGAACTGCGGTTTGCGAAGCCTGACCGTTTGAAGCCGCGATGACAATCGAAGCCGTGCCGTTCGCAGTGCCAGCCGGAACCTGATAATTGACTTGAGTTGGCGAAACGAAAAACAGGGGAGCCAACCGTTCGGTTCCGAACGAATCGCGCACTTTGACGGTTGTTCCAGCAAGCGAAGTCGGCAAAGGAACTGTTGCCGCCGCCAACGTCGCCGTCGCCAGATTGCTGCCAAAAGCCGCGATGATTGATTCCGGCGCCAGCGTCGCTCCGCGATAGTTCGCCGCCGAAACGTGAGCGGCAGAACTGGCTGCCGTTTCGTAACAGCCAATATCTGCCGCTGAGCCTTGCGGGCGCGGAACTCCGTCGGCGTCTTCGGCCAGGTTCACATTCGTTCCGGCGTTGAGAGCAGGTGAGCCGGTTTTCAACCGGTAATTGTTGTTTGCGGCGTCAACGAACAGAGCTTCAGGAGTTGAAACGATTGAATGTTGATCCTGCCCGGTGGTTTGCCACGCGGAAAGCGTGATGAACGTGTTGCCGTCGTCCTGGCTGAAGCGATTGACGACGATGTTGTAATCGCTTTGCAGCGCAGCCGCGCTGTAAGTCGTTATCGAGCCACGAGTTCCAGGGTGAATGAAGATGTTGTTTTTGGCGACGTTACCGGTTGGCGAAGCCACTCCGTCCGAAGGTGGAATGTTCAAACACCATCGTCCGTTTGAAGCTTGAATGATTGTGTTGTGCAAAACCTGATTGCGACTGGCTCCGGCGGCGGCGTCAATCGCGTATAGCGAAATCCCGGAGGCGTGGTTGGCGTATAGCAAATTGTTGCGAATGACGCTGTCCGACAATCCGTCGCAATTGATGCCCGAACCTCCGCCCACGCCGTTTTCCCAGATCACATTTTTTTCGATCAAACCGAACGAGATGACGCCGTCGCCACCCTGCGACAAATCGCCGTTGATGTGAATGCCTGCGTTTGCGTTGTGGTGCAGCCGGTTGCCGCGAATGGTCGGATAATCCGCGCTGTTGCTGTGATACAGGCCGTGTTCGCTGTTGAACGAAAGTTCATTGAATTGCAAAGTCGGATGCTCGCTAAAGCCAAGAAAGATTCCGTCGCCGCGCACGCTGGTTGAACCGTTGTTGTGCGAATAACAGTTCTGGACGGTGATGTAATCGGCGTTGCGAATGTCTACGCCATGACGCGGCGCTCCGCTGAGTTCAAAGCCGTCAATGATCCAGTAACTGACTCGCAAGTCGAAGTTCTCAACTTCGATCAAGCTTTGATGGCGATTGGTTGAAGCCAGCGAATTGATCAGTGGGCGAGCGCCCGGCTCGGCTTTCAGAGTGATTGGCAAGTTGGCTGTGCCGGATTTGCCGACGCGGCATCCGGCGTAAGTTCCAGCGCGAACGATGATGACGTCGCCCGGCGCGACGGCGTCAACCGCTTTTTGCAATGTCGCCCACGGTTGAGCCGCCGTTCCCGGATTATTGTTGTTGCCGTTTGTGGCTACGTAATACGTCGCCGCAAAAACTCTCCCGCCGAAGCCGAACAGCACGGCACAGCATGTCAGCCGCCAGGCCGTCCAAATGATGTACTTCATAAATTTGCATTGGGCGGGGGAGTCGTTGACAGAGGCTAACCCATTGAACTGGTTTTTTCGGGTTTGATCTTGTAAATGACGCGGACTTCGCCCGGCTGACGAAACGGATAAACATCCTGTCCCAGATATTTTTTGGCCATTTTGTTGATGTGATCGTCCGCACCATCGGTGGTGCGTTCGGCTACAGTGCCGCGAATTTCCAGGTGACGATATGGATTTTCCGGGTCAACCAATGACAAAGACACACGCCCGTCGGCTTGCAAGTTTTTGTCTTTCTGACGACCGGTCGCTGTGTTGAAGATGACGTTTTCGCCGTCGTAATCAATCCACACCGGAGTCACTTGCGGTGCGCCGTTCGGCATCAACGTCGCCAAACCGGCGAACACTTTCTTGTCGAACAGGTCTAAATAATTTTCGGGAATTACTGAAGCCATAAAATCTCCTTTTGAAATGTAGGGCAATCCTGTCCAGGTTGCCCGGTGTTCTCGAAAGACGTCTTTGAAGTAAACAAGGCAATCTGGACAGCGTTGCCCTACTTATTTTTGTTACAAAGCCAATTCAGCCATCGTTCGCAGCGCGCTGATGTCCGAAGTTCCGCAGATCAAAGTTGTAATGCCGCAAGTTTTCCACGCAGCCAGCCGTTCGGCAATTCGTTCTTTCGGGCCGCACAGCGCGACTTCGTCAACCAGGGCGTCCGGCACAGCGGCGATGGCTTCTATCTTTTTGCCGGTCAGATAGAACTCCTGAATTTTGTCGGCGGCTTCCTGATAACCGTAACGGCAGGCAATGTCGTAATAAAAGTTTTTGCCCTTCGCGCCCATTCCGCCTATGTATAGAGCCAGATTCGGTTTGATCTGATTGCGGCAGGCGTTGACGTCATCGCCAATTACGATTGAAACCGTCGGCGCGATGTCGAAATTGGTCAGGTCTTTACCACCGCCTGCTTTGCCAAAACCTTCATCCAGCCATTCGCGGTAAACCGGTACGCGCTCCGGCGAAAAGAAAATCGGCAACCAGCCATCGGCGATTTCCGCAGCCAGAGCTACGTTCTTTGGCCCAACCGCAGCCAGGTAAACCGGGATGCTTGGGCGGAACGGATGAATGATGGATTTCAGAGGCTTGCCCAAACCCGTGCCGCCTTTGCAGGGAATGTCGTAATGCTCGCCGTGGAATTCCAGCGGACGTTCGCGCTTCCAGATGGTTCGCATAATCTCTACGTATTCGCGCGCGCGAGTCACCGGTTTGCCATAAGGAACTCCGTGCCAGCCTTCGACTACCTGCGGGCCTGAAGCTCCAATGCCGACCAGCATTCGACCCTGAGTCAGCAAATCAATCGTCAGTGCCGTCGCCGCCGTCATTGCCGGAACACGAGCCGTCATTTGCATAATCGCCGTGCCGACATTGATCTTTTCGGTCTTCGCCGCCAGCCAGACCAGCGGAGAAACCGCGTCTGAGCCGTACGCTTCCGCAGTCCAGACCGAGTGAAATCCCAGCCGATCTGCCTCTTGAGCCAGCGCCACGTTATCCACCGGCGAAGCTCCCCAATAACCAACATTCAATCCAAGTCTCATAGTGTCTCCTGATTTTTAGCCGCAGATAAACGCAAACGAACGCGGATCAGAGTTTTAGATCGGTTTGCAATTGCGTATACGGATTGGAACCACGGGGAACACTGGGATCACGGGGAAAAATAGGGAAAAAGACTTTGTTTTTCCCAGTGTTTCCCGTGATTCCAGTGGTTGAATCACCCATACAGGCTATTGAAATCCGATCTAATCTGCGTTTGTCCGCGTTGACCTGCGGCTGGACGTTTCTAAAGTGTCGAACTGATTTCTGAAATTAGCCGCAGATATTCTGCCGAAGTTTTCTTAGCCGAACGTTCGACGCGGTTTTGCCAAAGCCAATTGGCGACTGCCGCTGTCTCCGACTTTTTGCTGTACTCAGCTTCGACCGCCAGCCTGGCGGCGTAAAATAGATAAACCATTCGATCAGCCAAGTCTCGAAAAGCAACTCCGGCGGAAAACTCATCCAACGCCAGCGTCGTTTCGATTTCGCTGAGCAATTCTTCCAACTTCGCCAAACCGCGAGCTTTCAACTCTGCGTCGGCCAGCGATTCAAACGTTTGACGAATCGTTTCGCCATAAGCTTCGTGCAATTTGTTGCGCTGGCAATCGCGCACCGATTGAGCGATCAAGGTTCCGTGAGCGCCTTCCCAAGCTTCGAAGATAACAGAATCGCGCAGCAACCGCGGCAGAACGGAAAAGTTTTCCATCGCGCCGTTGCCGCCCAGAACTTCAATGCCTTTGCGAATCACGTCCGTAGCCGAAATCGAACTGCGATATTTGTTCAGGTTGACGATCAGCCGGAAAAACTGTTTCGTCGTTTCATCGGCTCGACCGGCTTCGATTTCATCGCGCAGATGAGCCAGGTACAAACTGCCTGAAGTTATTGCCATTGTTTCGGCTTTCATTTCGGCCAGCACTTGTTGAATAAGCGGAAAGTTTTTGATTGGAGTGCCGAAAGCTTGGCGATGTTGAGCGTAAGTCCAGGCAACGACATAAGCGCGCCGCGCGGCTCCCGCCGAACCGACGGCGTTATAAATCCGCGAAGTGTTGATGACGAAATTCATGGCGTGCAAAAAGCCTGTGCCTGTTTCGCCTATTTGATAACCGACGGCGTCTTTGAAATCCATTTCAGCCGTAGCCATAGATTTCGTGCCGAGCTTGTCTTTCAATCGGCGAATGTAAATTCCATTCAGCGAATCGTCATCTAGCAGCCGAGGAACCAAAAACAGTCCCAATCCTTTTGTTCCCGCTGGCGAGCCTTCCGGTCTGGCTGTCATCAAAATCAAACCCGCAGTCGCATTTGAACAAAACCATTTTTCGCCGTTGATCAGCCATTTGTTTTCTTTGGGATCAAGCAAGGTCGCTGTGCAAACGTTTGCGCCGACATCCGAACCGCCTTGAACTTCGGTCAGGAATTGTGCGCCGTGGTAATGATGGCTAAGTCCGGGGTTAAGCAGGTGAGGCAGAAATTTGGCCTTCAACTCTTCGCTGCCTACATGCTGCAAAGTTTTGATGATTCCGGCAGTACAAGAAACAGGACAATTGTGACCGGCTTCTCCGTTGTATGAAGAAATGTAAAACAGCGCCAGCGCCAGCAAATTGTTTTGCGGCTGACCGTAAACCGACATTACGCCCGAACCGTAAATGTGACGACCGGCAAGGTGATGATCCGCCGATTGCATCAAGTTTTCAGTGCGTTCGCCCGTCGGCGTGAAGCGATCCAGTCGCGGCAAGTTTTCAGCTAAGTTTGCTCGCCTTGCTGCTGGATCAACAATCGTCGCGGCCTCGCCGCCGAATTTCGCCAATCGTGGAGCTTGTTGTTTCAATCGTTCCGCGCCCCACAACATTGCCAACAGGTTTTGCAGATGCCCGTCGGTTTCGTAAAAGTTCGCGGGCTGGCTGCGTTCCCATTGATTCAAATCTTCGCGGCCTTGTTCGGCGGTTGGCGAATTGATCTGGCGGACGAGTTCTCTTGCTGGTGTGCTCATAAAGAATAATTCTGTGAAGGGATCAGTACCGCGCGCGTGAGCAAGCAGCGATCAAATCGGCCTGCCGCTTGCTCACGCGCGCGGTACTGATCCGGATTTTGGTGTGGTGATCTTGCGCCGTCAAGATAAAGGCAGTAAAAGTCCGGCGCAAGCTTTCACGCCTATAAAAACTCGAAGGAGAACCAAAAGATGCTCAAACGATTTTCAATGCCCGGCAGCGCCGTGTTGTTGGTCGCTGCAATTGTTGTTGGCTGGCAATTCAACGCGACCTCCGCGCCGCGCGAAGTGAAGTTCAAAAAGACCGTGCTCGACCGTGAGTTCCGCTCAGAAGGCGTCGCGGTCGCTGATGTGAACAAAGACGGCAAGCCAGACGTGCTGGCCGGAAATCTGTGGTACGAAGCTCCGAACTGGACGATGCATGAAATTCAACCGGTGGGGAAATTCGACGGCGCGAAGGGTTACAGCAACAGCTTCGTCAACTTTGCGATGGATGTGAACCGCGACGGTTGGATGGATCAGATTCGCATCGGCTTGCCGTTCGACCACAAAGTCTTTTGGCTGGAAAACCCAAAAGGAAAAGGTGGCGTGTGGGCGGAACACACTGTCTTTAGAAACGCCTGCAACGAAAGCCCGACAATGGCTCGACTGTCTGGCGCGGGCAAAGACCCGGTCATGATCTTTTCCTTCGACGACGCGCAGATGGCTTGGTACGAGCATCCAGGCAATTTGGGCAAAGACTCGAATGCCGAATTCATCGCTCACACAATCAGCGACAAATTCCCGAAAGATAAATCCAAAGACGCGGGCGTGTTTCGTTACTCACACGGGCTTGGAGTTGGCGACATCAGTGGCGATGGTCGCCCGGACGTGCTGATTCGCAGTGGCTATTGGGAAGCGCCAGCCGATCCGCGCCAACCCAACTGGAAATTCATCCCGAAAGATTTCGGCGACGAAGCCGCACAAATGTATGTATACGACGTGGATGGCGACGGATTGAACGATGTGCTTTCCAGCTCCGCGCACAAGGTTGGCATTTGGTGGCATCAGCAACAAAAAGACGGCAGCTTCAAAACGCAGACGATTGACAGCAGTTTTTCTCAGTCGCATTCGCTGGAACTGGTGGACATCAACGGCGACGGGTTGAAGGATTTGGTGACCGGAAAACGATTCTGGGCGCACGGGCCGACAGGCGATGTAAACCCCAGCGATCCGGCGGTTGTCGTCTGGTTTGAACTGCAACGAAAGGGTAGGGAAGTGAAATGGGTCAAACACGAAGTTGATAACGACAGCGGAGTCGGCACTCAGTTCGCGGTTGCCGATCTGAACGGCGACAAACGACCGGACATCATCACCTCGAACAAAAAAGGCGTTCACGTTTTTATTCAGCAGTAACGTTCGTAGTTCCGCCTTTAGGCGGCAGCGGCTCGTTTACGAGCCATAGGGTGGCTAAAGCCACCGCAGCCGCCTAAAGGCGGAACTACATGCATGATTCCTATGCAAATACAGAAAAAGAAAATTTACGACGTATGCGTGATCGGTTCAGGTGCGGCGGGCGGATTTATGGTCAAGGAGTTGACCGCCGCCGGAGCCGACACCGTCCTGCTGGAAGCCGGCGGGCGTGGCCGATTGGAAGACCTGCATATTCACGACTGGGCTTACGATTTGCCAAAGCGTGGGTTCGGATTGTCCAAACAGGCTTCGTTGTATCCCGACGACATTCGCAACGCCATTGAATTTCGTGGCGACCGGGTCAGCGTAGACCGCATCCGCACGCTTGGAGGTCGCACGTTTCACTGGAACGCAGTCACGCTGCGATTTTCAGAAGACGATTTCCGCGAACGTTCGCTGCACGGCATCGAAGACGACTGGCCGATCAGCTACAAAGAAATTGCGCCGTTTTACGATTACGTCGAACGCGAAATGCACGTCTTCGGCACGCGGGAAAATCTGCCACAGTTGCCGGATGGGAACTTCGTCGCTGAATCTCCACGGCTGCGCTGTTCGGAATATCTTGCTCAAAAGAAGATTGCGCCGCTTGGCATCAAGCTGATTCCGGTTCGCAAAGCCGTTCTGCTGAATGGTCGAAAGGGAAGAGGCGCTTGTCATTTTTGCGGTCACTGCATGGATGTGTGCGACGTGCGGGCGGTCTGGTCTTCGGACGTGACCGTCATTCCTGAAGCGATGGCGACCGGTAAGTTGACGCTAAAAACCAACGCGCTGGCGAGGGAAATTCTGGTTGGCAAAGATGGTCTGGCTTCAGGCGTTTCTTTCGTCAATCGTCTAACTGGCCAGGAAGAAACGATTTCTGCCCGCGTCGTGGTACTGGGTTGTGGAGCCGCCGAAACGCCGCGCCTGCTGCTGAATTCCAAAAGCGAAAAGTATCCCAACGGACTGGCCAACTCGAATGATCTGGTCGGGCGATATTTCGGCGGCCACATTAACACCGGAGCGACGGCTTATCTGAAAGACCTGGTTGGCAAAGACACCTGGACGGGCGACGGCATGACCGATCACGCCTACATTCCGCGCTACAACTATCAGGGCAAGAAAGATTATGTCGGTGGCTGGGGAATGCAGATGAATTACGCCAGCTACGCGCAGGCGAATCAGGCCAAATCGGTCGGCGGATTCGGTTCAGGCTACAAACGCCGCGTCCGCGATTTGCAACCGGCAGTGTTTCAAATCGGTGCCTGGGGGAAAGGCGAACACCGTTTCGATAACCGCATCACGGTTGATCCGAACAAGAAAGACAAACATGGCATCCCCATTCCCATCGTGAATTTCAACTGGGGAGAAAACGATCTGAAACTGTTCAAGGAAATGCGCGAAGGGCTGTACGAAGTGATTGACGCTTGCAACCCGGAATTGGTGATTCGCGGCAGCGACATGCCCGGCGGCTTTGCCAGCCACGAAGTCGGCAGTTGCCGGATGGGTGTTGATCCAAAACGATCTGTGTTGAACGCTCACAACCAGTCGCACGAAGTCAAAAACCTGTTCGTCGTTGATGGCAGCAGCTTCACGACTTTTTCGGAAAAGAATCCGACGCTGACCATCGCCGCGCTGTCGGTTCGCGCGGCGCGCTACATCGCGGAACAGCGCAAACAAGGAAATTTGTAATTTTCATTTGAAAATACATTGACACCACCGACACGACGTTCACGAAGTTGGAGCGGATCATTTGCGAATTTCGTCGTCGAGTCCGGTCATTTCCCAACAGGCCAGCGAAATCGGAACTGGCATTTCGGCAACCGGTTGCGCCGTTTGTTTTTTCGCCAGCACGGAGCGTGTTTCTGTCACGACCGACAGCAGCAAAACGGTTACGAGCAGAAAACGAGCGATCATCACAATGGCTCCGATGATGGAAATAGTTGAACACCAGCACAGCAGGAAGAAAAAACTCTGAAGCGCCCGCCTTTCAGATAGAAATTGCATAAGCGAAACAACGATTCTATTCAACAAACCAACGTTGCTCTAATTCTGGATGGACGTATACTGCCTGTATTGTCTCAGTGCCTTTCGTTTGCGCTTAGTGAGAGTCGGCGGCGAAAAAAAACATCAATCAATCGGATTTCATGCAATGAACAAAAAAGAATGGACGATCATGCTGTATATGGCCGGCGATAATAACCTGGCCGCCAATATGGCTTATGCAATGGGGCAGCTAAAAGAGTTTGCCAATGAAGGCAACGATAAGCTGAATCTGTTCGTTTATTACGATGGGAACTCACCGAGTATGCCGACGCTGTACTGTGATTTCTCAGAGAAAGAAGCGAAATACTACCGCTCACAGATGATCGTAGATAAGCCCTATAAGGTTTCGGAAAACACAAGCAATGAAAACGCGGCAGATCCAAAATCCATCCTGAACTTTGTTGACTGGTGCGTGAATAATCGGGAAGGGCGTGCCGAACGATACGCATTCATTCTTTCAGGCCATTCCCTGGGATTTCTGGGCGAAGGCCTATTCCGGGATGAGACCTCCGGCAAATCCATGAACCTTGGTGACCTTATGTATGCCATTGATCGGATGACGTCGGATCAGGAGTTCCTGTCAAACTTTAAAGCCAATCCATCCGAGTTTAATAAATTCAATACATGGGGGGACGACAAATACGCCGAACGGTTTTTATTGGGTGAGAATGCCGATGAGTTACTCGGCCAGCGACTCGATATTCTGGGATTCGACAGTTGTGTAATGGGCATGTATGAGGTGGGAGCCCAGTTCAGGCACTGCGCGAAGACGATGATTGTTTCGGAAGGAAGCATCCCCAGCGCAGGCTGGACTTATGCAAAGCTGCTCCGAGACCTCTGTGCAGGCACTGACAAAACCACCGAGGAGTTAGCGGCAGGCCTTGTCGAGGAGTACATCAAAGGCCAGAGCGAGTTTGTTATCGGAGGCGTTTCCGTAGATATGGCCGCCTGGAATATGGACAAGTTCATTAACTTGCAGGTTCTCATTGGCGGGCTTTCCAGCAACTTGCTCCGATGCTTCGAGTCAGGCAACCCCCTCTACTTGCCGATGGAACGTGCCATTCTCAAAGTTCACTGGAAATGTCAGTCATACATGTACGATCAGAATGTTGACCTGGGCGATTTTTGCGAGTTGCTCTTACAGGAATGTGATTGCATCGAGAATGAATTGGGAAGCGGTGATCATGAACAACTTTTGTCTGATCTGAAATGGGCCTGCAAGGATATTTTGCAGACACTTCAAGAAGTAGTGATCCAATGCGGTTTTAGTGGGGGAAGATATCAATACTCCGGCGGAGTCTCGATCTTTTTCCCGTGGTCGTTAGAGGCATACGAAGCTGCAGAGGCGGATTACAATGCACTATGGGCAACTACAGAAGCTACCGGGTTTAGTCAGACGACAGCCGGTTCACTGCTGCCTTGGGGCGATTTTCTCAAGAGATACCTCGGCGAGGTCTCACGTCGTAAAAATGAGAACTACACTAAGGCTCCTCTTCCTGGAAAGAAGGTCAGGATACCATCGCCGTTCAGATTTGGTGATGAATTACAGGTCAGCACACAAGATTCAAAACTCGCAGGCACGCAGGATTCAAAACTCGCAGGCACGCAGGATTCAAAACTCGCAGGCACGCAGGATTCAAAACTCGCCGGCACGCAGGATTCAAAACTCGCAGGCACGCAGGATTCAAAACTCGCAGGCACGCAGGATTCAAAACTCGCAGGCAC
>JAGNMH010000808.1 GCA_017991275.1 Acidobacteriota bacterium | reverse complement strand
CTTTGAAACTGATCGCTCCCCAGCCAACTTTGGTGTCCCAAGTTACCATCGTACTTCCGCACGTATAAGTATTTGGAGCGGCGGTACTGACGGTGATTTCAAGCATATTTATCCCTTCCCCCTGCCAACTGCAATTTTCGCCATTGGCGTCGCACGTCCATATACCAAATTTGATGAATTCAGCCGGGACTTTGTAACTCACCTTTCTCCATTGCTTGTCCGTTCCGTCCAAAAACACTTCTGTTCCGTTGTCGCCGATGTTATGGCCATTCACCTTGACACGATCAAACTCTCTTGGCGTGCATTGCGGAAACTCGGCAAAATCTCTGTCCACGTCATACGCTGAGATCGTCAACGTGACCTTTCGCTCTATCACGCCATTCTGGCTAAGTTCTGCGACATCGTCCTGCAATATGCCTTCACCATCAGTACGTCCGACAACCCGGTCTATCTTGATCTGAAGGTTGATTGTTTGTCCGGCGGAAGTCGGTACGTTCAGACCGTTTGGTTCGGTGATGAATGTGGAATCCGTCTTTTTCGGAGCGGGTTCCTGACCGAAGGCAACAGGAATCGCAAACAGCGTGACGAAAATGGCGCAGAGTATTGTTTTCATTACTTTAACCTCAGTGGCAGAGACACTTATGCCGACAACGTCAGGCACTTGCTTGATGGAGATATGGTAAAGCTGATATTCGCTTTGTTATAAATTGGCGCTAAAGAACTGGTGTGTGTTTATTCTGAAATGGGCAACCGCTGAATATTTGCTTGAGGGAATCGCCGAACACCGATGGCCTTTATTACACGGGTCGGCAAGCATTACAATAGTTTTTTATGCTACTCTTAGTAAGTCGTTGTGCAGGCAGGCAATTAATTTGGCTCTTTGGGGATTGCCGTGATGACCTTAGAAAATCTCGGTAAGTATCACTCTCTTGAGAATGATTTTACTGAATTCGCATTGCATCCGTGAAATTTGCGTCCCAATCACAGTGATTCCCAAAGACCCATTAATTTTTCCTGCTTGTAACATATTCGTCCTGTTATTTAGTCTAAATCGCTTTGCAGGCAGTATGAACCGCAACTTATTCCGGTAGCTGAGGCTGGCGAAATCCAATAACAAAATATATTACTCGTGTCTTACAGCGGTTTTCATCCGAGTAAGAAGACGGAATAACGGTTTTGCCCAATGTTTTTGACGTTCTTGGCCTTCTCATTCGCACGAAAACCGCTGTAAAGCTTCAATCGGATCGAGCCTCAATGCCGCGCATGCCCGCGAGTCGCTCAATTGCCACCGACACGTTGAAGCTGATAAAAGCAAAGATCATTCTCGGTGAGCAAATGGAACGAAGCCCGCTTGCTTTGTTTTACCAACTATCTACAATCCGACTCTCGCACGTAACTCCAAAAAACAACTTCTGAAAAATTCACAGCATGACTTTTGAAATCTGGTTCCAATCCATTCACGCGGACATTCCAGTCCAATCTGCAAACTCAGTTCTGAAGCTCACCGAAGAAGGCGGAACGATTCCGTTCATCGCCCGGTATCGCAAAGAGCAAACCGGCAACCTGGATGAAGTTGCCATCGCCAACGTCATTAATGGCAAAGAGCGTTGGGATGAAATCATCAAACGCCAAGCCTTCATCGTTGAAGAGATCGAACGCCAGGGCAAGCTGACCGAAGAACTGAAAGAGCAGATTATGGCTGCTTTCAATTTGGACACGCTGGAAGATTTGTATTTGCCGTACAAACAGAAACGCAAAACCAAAGCGACCATTGCCAAAGAAGCTGGCTTGGAACCGCTGGCCATTTGGATTTGGGATGTCGCGCATGCGCTGGCCACGCCCGAACCCGGTCAAACTCTGGAAGCTTTCGCGCTGGCTTTTTACAACGCTGAAAAGAACATCAACGACACCGCGACGGCCATCAGCGGCGCTCAGGATATTTTGACGGAGCGGCTGGCGGAAACCATCGAACTGCGCGAACACACTCGCAAAACGGTGTTTGAACGCGGAGTTGGCAAAACCGCCAAAGCCGAAAAAGCCAAATCTGCCAGCAAATTTGAACGCTACTTTGATTACTTTGAACCGATTCAGTCGTTGCTGAAACCTGAAGCTTCGCATCGTTATCTGGCGATGAGGCGCGGTTGGATGGAAGAAGAACTCAGTCTGACCATCGGCGCTGGCCCGGAAGATGAGGACTTCGATTTGATCTTGCAAGGTCGTTTTGAATCCGAAGCCTGCCCGGCGACTGCAGAATGCGAACAGCCGATCAAAGACGTTTTACTGAAAGCGGCGCGAATGGCTTTGAAAGCTTACGTGCTGCCGAGCATCGAAACCGAAGTTCATCGCACGTTGAAAGACATTGCCGACGAAGCCGCGATCAAGGTCTTCGCCGAAAACGTCCGCAAGCTGTTGCTGGCTGCGCCATTCGGAGCCAAAGCCGTACTCGGCGTTGATCCCGGCATTCGCACAGGCTGCAAGCTGGCCGTGGTGGATGATTCCGGCAAATATGTCGCCAGCGATGTGATCCATCTGCAAAGCCAGGGGGAACAGGAACGCGCCAAAAAACTGCTGGCCGAAGTCGTCAACAACGCCAACATTCGAGCCATCGCCGTCGGCAACGGAACCGCCGGACGTGAAACCGAAACTTTCGTCCGCGAAGCTTTGAAAGAAGCGGGGTTAAGCACGCCCGTCGTGATGGTCAACGAATCCGGCGCGAGTATTTACTCCGCCAGCGATGTCGCCCGAGAAGAATTTCCTGATCTTGACCTGACCATTCGCGGAGCCATTTCTATTGCTCGGCGATTGCAAGACCCGTTGGCTGAACTGGTTAAAACCGATCCGAAGAGCATCGG
>JAGNMH010000110.1 GCA_017991275.1 Acidobacteriota bacterium | reverse complement strand
CGCAACAGGTTTGCGCCAAAGCGACCAGAATTGTTGCTCCGTTCCACGTTCACGCCAGGCGTTTTCGCTGGCAACCACGGTCATCGTCAAACGGACGGCCAGAAAATCCATCAACGAACATGTGACTTGTTCATAAGGAGCCAAGGCCGGTTCTTCTTCCAGCTTTCGCATCAACCCAGCCCAACCCGGCAAAGCCAGCAGTTCGGCTGTCAGCAACAACTCCCATTCCGATTGGGGCGCGGCGAATTTGTTCAGGCAATCGAGCACGACTTCATCGGCTTTCATCTGCCGACGTTCCTGCCGTTCGAAAGTCTGCTTAAGTCCAACCAGCAAATCGGGCGGCAACAAACCCGGCTGAGCAATCAACGCGCGAACCGATTTATAAAACCCTTCTTCG
Source organism: Acidobacteriota bacterium (assembly GCA_017991275.1). GTDB lineage: Bacteria > Acidobacteriota > Blastocatellia > RBC074 > RBC074 > RBC074. Next base: position 10,103 of record JAGNMH010000110.1, on the reverse strand, counting down.
CGCAGCGGCATTGGCCAATAGGATTGCCCCTGATCCAGAAACACAGAGCAAAAACGTATCAGCCAGGCATTTATGGTTTCATCGGTGTCAATTCCGGTTAAAGCCAGTAACGCATTTTGCGGACGCGCCGGTGATGTAGGCGATGCCGGCTCAGGATTCGGCATCCGGCGATAACAAGCGGCAAACAAGGCTCGCACGGCAGCACTTTCGCCACCGCCATTTAATAGGGCTTGCCGTTTGGTTTGACCCAGGTCCGGGCGCAAACCATCCAGCAATTCATTTTCGTCCATCAACCATTCGATGTTTTCGGGCGTAATTGAACGTAATCCGGGATCGAGCATCGCGCGCCGCAACTCGCGGCGGGTCAAGCAACCAGACAGAACTTCCTTATCCGCCTCGTTTGCCAGCACCAGTTCCAGGTCTTGCAAGTGAATCCGCCCGGCTGACAGTTCTGTTCGATAAGCCGCCTCTGTCATAAAAGGCTCAGTCCCAAACAGCCGTGCCGCTTTCTGAACTGCTTTTTCAAAAGGCAAATGCTGAAAAGCATGCAACGTGTTGTGATGTATAAACACGCCTATTGGGCCTTGCGCGGGCAGATAATGCGCCGCGTTGGCAACCGCATTCTGCAAATGCTTAGGCCCGATAGCTTTTTCTGAAGGTGAATTGTTGGCTAGCTCGGCAATCATTTTGTCACAACTGTTATTTAGACTTCGTTTTGGTTGTTATGTCTTTCCTCGACATGAAAAAGGTATCTTCGTAAAAAGTCACAGCTCCGGATTCCAAATCATGCATTGCTCCAATGATTCCGATTTCACCTTTTTCCACCATCTGTTCCAGGATATAGCTTCGACTGATGATGGATTTAACCGAACGGCTGACGTTGATGGTGGTCACGTTTTCCACGAACTTATAGTTTGAAGAGCTTCTTTCTTCCGGGTTGGTAAAGGTTCTTTCTTCGTAAACCGCTGGCTGCAACTTGGCCAGTAACTCAGTCAGATTCCCCATCTCTATGTGGTCGCAGGCGCCTTTAACGGCCCCGCAATTTGTATGGCCCATAACAACCAGCAGCTTGGTGCCGATGACTTTGCAGGCAAATTCCATGCTGCCAATAATATCCGTGTTGACGATGTTACCTGCGATGCGAATGGACATGATGTCGCCAAGCCCCTGATCGAAAATCAGTTCGGCTGAAGTCCGACTGTCTATGCAGCTTAGAATTGTGGCGAACGGCCATTGGCCTTCGCGCGTTTCATTGGCTTGCTGCAACAAATTCCGATTGGCTTTCAGGTTGCTGATAAACCTCTGATTACCAGCCTTCAACACCTCTAAAGCGTCAACAGGAGTCATTTTTTCTTGAAGTTCCTTGGTCAAAGTTCTCATTTTATTACCTCCACTCTCTTCCTTTTTGTTTATTGTTTTTCGATCAGTAAGAGCTGACGTGACTGGTGTTTTCCAGCCTGTAAGCTTCCTTGAATCCAACCAGACTGACGGCAATGCCTTTGTCTTTTGATCCCAGATTGACAAAGTCCCTGATCAGTTCGACAACATCGTGATCAATGTAAGCGGAGTTGCTGGCATTGATTATTACGCTGCTACTTTCCGGCAGGTGCGCCAGAGTTTGTTTGATTGCAGCTTTGTTCAAAAACGACACTTCCTGGGCCAGGTCAATGTGAATGGTCTCCCCTGCGTGGTGTTCTTCTTTCTTAAAGAAATAAGCCAGCTTCATATTGTCTCTGAGGATAAAGAAAATACTGACGGCCAGTCCGACTGCCACGCCCTTCAGCAGGTCGGTAAACACAACTGCCACAACCGTAACAATGAACGGCGCAAACTGAAGTTTCCCGTTATCCCACATATGTTTGAATACCGAGGGGTTCGCTAATTTCCAGCCAGTCATCAACAATATGGCGGCCAAACAAGCCAACGGAATTCTATTAAGGATGGAGGGAATTGCTATTACAGCGATCAATAGAAAAAAACCGTGAGCGATGGCTGAGATTTTGGTTCTCGCTCCCGAATTTACGTTCGCCGAAGTTCTGATAATCACCGAAGTCATTGGAAGGCCGCCAATAAACCCACTGATAAGGTTTCCAACGCCTTGAGCTTTAAGCTCTGTGTTTGTGCTGGTAAACCTTTTCAACGGATCCATCTTGTCTGCCGCTTCTATGCAAAGCAGAGTTTCAATGCTGGCAACTGCGGCAATCGTGGCGGCGACAATCCAGACATCTACGTTCATAACTGCTGAAAAATTAGGACGGGAAAACTGGCTCAGAAAGTCCGAAAACGACGAAGGAATCGGCAAACTGACCAGATGCTCCTGAGAAATCTCCAGATTCGCCCCGCTGGCTTTGAAGATTTCATTCAGAATCACACCAACGATAACCGCCACTAAGGCACCGGGAATGACTTTTATCTTTTTCAGAAACTCCACTTTCGTCCAGGAAATCAAAATGACCAACGAAACCACTGTGACAATGATCGCTCCCAGATGCGAATAATTCACCGCGTCAATCAGGGCGGAAAACGTGTTATGCCCGGTTCCTTTTTCAATGAAGAAAAAGTCGCCTTCGTTGTCTTTGTCGTAACCGACGGCGTGCGGCAATTGCTTCAGTATGATGATGACTCCGATGGCAGCCAGCATTCCTTCAATCACGTTTGACGGAAAGTAATTTGAAATCGTCCCGGCTTTGGCAAATCCAAGTGCGATTTGCATCAATCCAGCCAAAATCACCGCCATCAAAAATGTCTCGAACGATCCAAGAGTGCTGATAGCCACCAACACAATTGCGGTTAACCCGGCGGCAGGTCCCGAAACACTCAGCTCCGAATGGCTGAGCGAGCCGACGACGATACCTCCGATAATGCCGGCAATGATGCCCGAAAACAGCGGCGCTCCGCTGGCAAGTGCAATGCCCAGACAGAGCGGCAACGCCACCAAAAAAACCACCAACCCCGACACCAAATCTGTTTTTAGATAAGCTAACCTTGATTTCATAAGTTAATACTCTATTGCCTTAGTTTTGATTTGTTGTAGCTATTAAAAATAACGCTTCACTACAAACGACCACGAATAACATGGGCCGAGAACGGTTAAACCACTGTTTTTGACTGCTCATGTGCTTTTCCCAAGCTTATTCGCAGTTAAATTCTTTTTCTTAAAGCTTGAAGAACTTGAAAGAAGTGCGACTTGAGGATAGGCAGCAATGGCTATGCCAGTGGATAAATTTCTGGTTTAGATAAGGTTTATGGTTGAACTCTGCTTTGTCAACAAGTTCAGCCGGGACAAATCGCCTCACGACCGGGACAATACGTCGCACAAGCTTAAATAAAGCCGACCAGGATTAACAAAGAAAAGGTTTCTTGTTAATCCTGTCTTTTACTGTTTATAACGGCGGCGGATTTTTAGAGTCGAATGTTCAGGCAGTTTGAGCTTTTGGAGTCCGCACAATTTCCACCGAACACTTTGCGTGTAAGGCGACTGCCTGAGAAACCGAACCGAGCAAAAAGCGATCCAGCCCTCGGCGACCATGCGAACCAACTACAATCAAATCGGCTTTCCAGTTCTCGGCTTCATCCAGGATGACCTGCTTGGCAGAACCTTCGATAATTTCGCCTGACATTTCAAAATGATTTTTGCTGGCACGAAAAGCAGCAATGGCCTTGTCTATCAACTTGCGCGCGATTTCGTAATGGTTCCCTTCCTGACCAACCCCTTCCGCGCCGGGAACAAATGGCGGCTCGATCGCGGAAACCACTTTAATCTCAGTGCCCGGCGTCCATGAACGACCAGCTACCGATTCGACCGCAGCCTGAGAAAACTTAGAATCATCAATTCCAATCAGTATTTTCATTGTCTCCCTCCTTGTTGCCTTCTTAGCTCCAACTGAGGAATCCATCTTCCTAGAGGGATTCCTCAGTCTTGCGACACGACATATAAATTACGCAGGTTTACTCGCTGGTTGCATTCGCCACAGCCAGTGCCGGTCTTGGGGCGATCCCCAGTGAAATGTCACGATCCTGATTACGCTGCTGCAAGTCTTCCCAAGGCACTTCGGCCTGACCGTCACGAGCCACGTGCTGCTTGCGCCAGTTCGACACCAGATCAAGACAAGCGTGGTCAATGTAATGCAGCCGATCAATATCTAGCCTGACCGAAGTTCCTGGGGGAACCGATTCCAAAGCCGCCGCCAGTTTGGGCAATCGCACAAAAGTCGCGGCGCCATTGAGAGCGATCGTTGTGTTGTTGGTGTCAGGTTCAGTGTGAATTCGCACTTCCAGATGCGAAAAAGTGTAAAGCAGTTTCAGCAGCGCCAATCCCAGACCGATCAAAACCCCAACCAGCAAGTTGGTCGCTACAATGCCAACTATGGTGGCAAAGTAAATTGCGACTTCCTGCCAGCCGAATGGTTTCAATTCGCGGACGGCTTTGGGCGACAGCAGCTTGAACCCGGTGTAAACCAGAATCGCAGCCAGCGCAGTCGTCGGTATTTTGTTAAGTATGAACGGAGCCAACGCCACCAGTCCCAGAATCCAGGCTCCATGCAGAATCGCCGAAGCGCGGGTTTTACCCCCGGCATTAACGTTGGCAGAACTGCGAACGATCACACCCGTCATCGGCAAAGCGCCAAATAATCCGCAAATTGAATTACCTACGCCCTGTGCGAACAATTCCTTGTTGTAATTGGTTCGTTCGCCGTTGTGCATGCGATCAACCGCCGTCGCGCAAAGCAAGGTTTCCGCGCTGGCAATAAAACAAAGCGCGACCGCCGAACCGACCACGGACAAACTCAACAAATTGCCTAAGGATTCCAGCGTCGGAAAGGTAATTACACTGGCCAGATTGCCGGGCACATTGACGTATTTGACCGGAGCGCCAACAAACATCACTCCAATGGTCACTACAACAATCGCCACCAGCGGAGCCGGAACAACCTGCAACTTCTTCGGCACGTAGCTCCAGGCAAAGATCAGACCCATCGTTATCAGACCAATCGCCGCCGCAATGTGATGTGATGAACCGTCAACCGGCATGACGCCTTTGTAAATTGCCGCTGGAATCGAAAGCAGATTGGTTAATCCGCTACCTTTCGGGCCGTCATCCACCATCACGTGAATTTGCGAAGCGATGATAAGAACACCGATGCCAGCCAACATTCCCTGTATAACCGCCGGAGAAATGGCTCTAAACCATTGCCCCATTCTCAGAGCGCCCATCAACAACTGCAGGAAACCTGCCAGCAAAACGATCGCGCCAAGCATACCTATGCCGTGCTGTTGGATCATTTCCCAAACCAGCACCGTCAAACCTGCCGCGGGGCCGCTGACCTGCAAAGGGCTGCCTGCAATCGTCCCCACAACCAAGCCGCCAACAATGCCGGTAATTAAACCCAACGCAGGCGGCACACCTGACGCGATGGCGATGCCCATACAAAGTGGCAAGGCCACGAGAAAAACTACGACTGAAGCGAGAAAGTCTTTGGCGAAATTCTCGCGCAGACCCGCTTTCATTATTTGTTCTTGGCTATTCATATTTTCCTCCCTCCTGAAATAAACAAATCGTAACTGCTCAGGCCATCAAATAAGCCTGCAATGAAAAGCAGGAAAAATAACGAAACAAACTGAAATAACCGAAAAAAAGGAAGAGAAATTTCCGTCCATTCCGTAATCTCTTTTTCGTTCTCCCTGAGCAGTTACAACAAATCAATGCACTAGGCCGCCGCACGAATTGCCAGTTCCGGTTTTGGAGTCGCAGTCGCCCTGTTGGCCACAGCCGGTGCGACCTGACTGCCAGTGATCGGAGCAAAGCGCGATATTTCCGGGTTGTAGGCCAAAATCTGGCCGCTTTCGATGTGATAAACCCAGGCGTGCAAGGTCAGAGTTCCACTCACCAATCCTGCGGCTACTGCCGGGTAAGTACGGATGTTGTCTAACTGCATCAGCACATTTTCTTTGATCGTGGCGTTCAGCAGGTCTTCACCGCTGAAATCCTGATAATTATCCGTTACCACACGACGGGTCGCTTCGGCGTGTTTCAGCCAGTTGGAAACCAGCGGCAATGAAGTTAACTCTTCCGGCTTCAACAACCCTTTCATCGCGCCGCAATGCGAATGTCCCATAATCACGATATGACTGACTTTCAATGCGCTGACGGCAAATTCAATTGTCGCGCCTTCTCCGCCGTTGGCTGCGCCATAAGGCGGGACGATGTTGCCGGCGTTGCGAATCACAAACAATTCGCCCGGTTGAGTCTGAGTCAGCAGGTCAGGAACAACGCGCGAGTCAGAACATGTGATCAGCAAAGTTTCAGGCTGCTGTCCCTTGGACAACTGAGCGAAAAAGTCCTGATGTTCGTTGAAATGCGTGGTTTGAAATTCGTGAATTCCGCGTACAAGTTTTTCCATAGTTTTCTCCCTGGGATTGCATTTGCAACACCTTTTCTTTGAAGTTGACCGTTGAATTATTGGCAGTAAAAGCAGGGCAGATTTTACGATCTGCCCTGTAATCACCCGTTGGAGTTAAGCGGCAAATCGCAAACCGCGAAGCTCTTAATTAGATCATCAGCCGGAATCAATCCTGCTGAATTGTTGCCGACCACCATTGGGCAATGATCGTGCCAATAGCTAAGTTGTTGTTTTTCGGAAGCTTGGAAAATTCGTCAGATTTCGGCTTGATGTTTTGGCTGGGCAAATCGTCTCAACACTGAGGCAGTATGAGACACAAACGGCTGAGGGCGGCGAACTTCGTTCGCGTTGCTGATTACAGATACACCCGGAACAGAGTACCCACAGCATGCACATCTCCTGGGCGCAAGATGCCGTCCTGCTGTCTCAAGTAAAAAAACTCAGCGTTAAATCGCTCGCTGAACTGTTTGATGATTCCGGCTGAGATTCGATTGCGAAACCAGCCCAGACGCCCTCCAGCCGCTGTCTGAGTCGAATACCAAACTTCATCGGCAATGAACGGCTTAAAGCTAAAGCTTCCGATCTTTGCCGGACGATCAATTTGCAGCCGGTTGCGGTACACCGTGAAATCGCGACTGTCATGGCGAACTCGCCGTTCAATCAAATTTCTGTCGGTGAAAAGGAACTTGCCAAGATTCACTTTGCCCGTGACGTTCATTACCAATCTATGTTCGCTGATACGACGACCGGGAAAAGGCTGTTGGTCTACGTAAAGATAAGTCGGCGCAATTGACAGATATTTATTCGGTTTGAACGCCAGCGCCGCGCCGAGACGTTCATCAACTGGACGATTGAAATTCTGGCCGACACGTAACACCCCGATAACGATCAAGTCATGTTTCTTGTCCAGCGCCTTGATTAGCTGGAATTCGTTCCAGAACTGGTTGTCGTCCTGCGGAGGCGGCGTTTGCGCCGTTGCCGAATTGCAAACGGCCAAAATGACAAAAACCAAAAGCTGTAATCCTGTCAGGCTATTCAGTACTTTCATATTGCTATTAAACTTCCATGTTCAAAAATTTGATTTGAGTTGTAATAATCCAGCAACAATCGTTCCAACCACAAACCACCGTCATATTTTGTCTCAGCACTGTCAAAAAATGTCCCGCGGTTTCCGGTCGCTGTCGAGCTAACTGCTTGAAAAGACAGCTTCGAGCCTTTGGCACAGTCGTTGCCAAATGATTTTGCGTAAGTCGCCGCAAGCGCGGCAAAGTAAGTAAGCTCGAAATAACACAGAACAACAAATATCTTCAGAAGGAGGGAGAAAATGAAAAAACTTGGAATCAATATGTTAATCGCGTTAACGCTTTGTGTTGGGTTAATTGGCACGGCTCTGGCAAACGGCAAGAACCTGAGGAAGACCATCACGCTTGATCAGGACGTTATGGTGAATGACAAGCTGGTCAAAAAAGGAACCTACCAGTTCAAATTTGATGCGGCCAGTAATTCCGTTGCTATCCTGGATGAAAATCGCGGCTTGGTGGCCAGCATAAATGTAAACGTCAAGGAGGGATCGAAAAAGTCGCGCCACAATTTACTGAGCTTCGCAACCACAGACAAGGGCAAGACGCTGACTGCTATGACCTTTGAAGGCGATACGCGAACCTTACACGTGGGTGATTTACAGAACACGTCTGCTGGTGAATAACTCAACAGTGAGCCGAACAAACAAAATTAAATGAGGAACGACTCTGGCTCCGGCGAAAAATCGCTGGAGCCTTTTTTTTGCTCAAGTGGTTATAACTCAAAATTCGAGTCTTCAGCGCGGTATTCATCCAGTTTGCGATGAAGCGTTCGCCGATCAAAACCAAGCATTTCCGCCGCGCGAGATTTGTTGCCGCCTGTCAGTCTCAAAGTTTCCAGAATATAGGCGCGCTCCAACTCGCTCAGAGTCATTCTTTGCTGCCGAGCCTGCGTCAGCAATAAAGACGATTGGCCGCTATTTCGAATGCGTTCCGGCAAATCTTCGGGCGTCAGATGAGCGCCTTCGGCCAAAGCTATGGCGCGTTCAACGGCATTTTCCAGTTCGCGTGCATTGCCCGGCCAGGAATAAGCCGTCAACGTAGCCAATGCTTCGGGTGTGACATTCAACGCTGGCCTGCCCGCGACTTCGGCTGCTTTGTTGAGAAAATGTTCAACCAGCAATGGAATGTCGAACGGGCGTTCGCGCAAAGGTGGTATGTCCAGGTGAATAACGTTCAACCTCCAGTACAAATCTTCGCGGAAACGACCGGCCTGAACTTCAGTCTCCAAGTCGCGGTTGGTTGCAGCAACGACGCGAACGTTGATCTTTTTTTCCTGATCCGCGCCAACTCTTCGCACAGTGCCTTCCTGCAAAACTCGGAGCAGTTTGGGCTGCATCATAAGCGGCAATTCACCAACTTCATCCAGAAAGATGGTTCCGCCATCGGCTGCCTCGAACAATCCGGCGCGAGCCTGTTTGGCTCCGGTGAAAGCCTGCCCCGTGTGACCGAACAACTCCGATTCGATCAACTCGGCTGGAATCGCGGCACAATTTACCGGCACAAAATCGCCTTTGCGCTCAGACATTTCGTGTATCGAGCGAGCGACCAGTTCTTTGCCAGTGCCGGATTCGCCTGTAATCAGAACCGTGCTGGCGCCGCGAGCAGCGCGCGCGATCATTTTGAAAAGCTCCTGCATCGGCTTCGAAGCTCCGACGATCCGCGCCGGAGCAACTGGCAATTGACGACGCACTTTGGCTTGTTCGCGCTGCGACTCACTTTGGCTTAAAGCCATCTCCAACACTCTCAGGAGTTCGTCGGTTTGAAAGGGTTTGGTAAGATACTGAAAAGCCCCGGCTTTGACCATTTCAACCGCCTGTTCGACCGACCCAAAAGCCGTCATGACAATAACTGGGGCTTCCGGTCGTAACTCCCGCATTCTGGCCAGCAACTGATTTCCGGTCAGCCCAGGCATTCGCACATCAGTCAGCAACAGATCAATCACTTCCTCTTTCCGTTCCAAATGGGCCAGCGCCGCGCGACCATCAATGGCGACAGCGGTTTCGTAACCATTGGCTTCCAGATCATCCTGCAACAAATCGCGCAAGTCGGCTTCGTCATCAGCGATCAAAATTTTTGCTTTCAATGATTCTTCTCCACTATAGGTTATTCGTTTTCGTTGGTGATTTTATGGCGCAGCCACCGGCAGAAAGACCGTAAACGTCGCTCCGGCATCTTCATTGTTTTCGGCTTCGATCCAGCCGCCGTGCTCTTCAACAATACGGCTGGAAACCGTCAACCCCAGCCCTGTTCCATGCCCGACCTCTTTGGTGGTGAAAAAGGGATCGAAGACATTTTCCAAATGCTCTGGCTGAATTCCTTTACCGGTGTCGGAAACCTGAATTGCAGCAAATGTCACGCCATCGCGGCTCGCCTCCAGGCATTCAATTCGCAAACGTCCGCCTTGCGGCATGGCTTGAATGCCATTTTTCAGGATATTCAGAAAAACCTGCTGCAACAAATTCGGATCAGCATATGCCTGACCTGGCCCGACACAGTTTTTTTCGATCATAACTCCAAAGCCGTCGGCATTTGGTTGGACGAGTTCAACAGTTTCGTCCATCAGCCTGGACAAATTGACGGGGCGGCGGCGAAGTTCATAAGTCCGCGAAAGGTTCAGCAA
>JAGNMH010000807.1 GCA_017991275.1 Acidobacteriota bacterium | reverse complement strand
GTGTATTCGCGCCCGGCGTATTCGGCGACAGCTTGAATCTTGAAATCGGCGTCGCTGCCCGTGACGCGCGGCACGGAAACTTTGAACGCGAAGTTGCTGATTTCGCCTTCGTGCGTGAAGTTGAACGCTTGATCGGCAGGCGCGGAAGTCCAACCTGCTGGCAGTTTCAATCGGATCTTGCCAGTGGAATTGCCTTTGACGTTGTTCAGCACATTGACCGCGACGTTGAACGAAGTCTGTGCCGCTCCGACCGGCACGACTCCAACGCGCGGCGAAAGGGCGACTCCGATAGCCGGAGCCACCGTCAGCAAACGGCGCTGCTCTCCCCACGGACGATCAATGTAAACAGTCTGCGCCGGTTGCGTCAGGTGAAATCGAACGCCGTCAATTGTGTAATTGAACCAGCCGACAACATCCGGCGGAGCAAACGGCAGGTGCAGAAATTCCGGCTTGTTGATCTGGTAAATGTGATCGCGCAGCTCGCTGGCGCGCGACCAGTAAGGCCGCGAGTATTCAGCGTTGTCTGCAACTTTGATTTCAAACTGAGCTTTCAATGTTGAGTTGTTGACCGGCAGACCGCTGGTTAGAGGCTTCGCTTTGACTTCCCAGTCTTTGGGAGGAGCGATGATTGTTTCCCCCCTTCCCATTGCGACATGGCTGCGATTGACGACGCTCATCGTCAGCGAAAACTGCTGCCCCGGAATCGCCACGCTGAAAGTTTCGCGCGGTTGGCCAAAACCGCCGCCGCCTTGTCCATCGGCTCTGGCTGGTGGATCAACCAAAACTTCCATCACCAAGCCCAGAGCTTTGTTCATCGCGTCGTTGAGTTCGCGCTCTTTGTTGCCGAGCAGAAACAGCAGTTGGTCTTTTCTGGCGGTTTCGATGTTTGCGGCTTTGACCTTGTCGGCCAACACCTGAACGGTTTTGGCTCCGGCGGCCAGATCGCTGGCGACAAGCCACGGCTGGCGAGCGTCGAACTTTTTGATCGCAGCTTCGACGCTGTTGTCCAGCGCGGTCAATTCGGCGGAGATGTTCGTTGAACCGGCGAGCTTTGCCATTCCCAAAATCGTCGTATCAATGCCGTCGAAGATCGTGGATTCCTTTTCGTTCTTGCCAACCAGACTTTCTTCCAGCAGCCACGCAGACATTGCCGAACCCGGAGCCACTCGGCCAGAGCCGCCGCCCTGCGAGCGTTGATGGCTCAAACCATCACGCGCAATTTCCCGATAAGACTTTCCGGTCAGTGGGTCGTAAGTGCCAACGTCCACTTTCAAAGTCGAGGCTTCGTTTTCGCGCCCTCTTTCACTGATGCTGCGATAAAGCTTTTTGACCTGCCACGGGCGCAAACCTTCTTTGAAGTGTTCGGGAAACGCATTCGGATCGGCGGCGGCTTTGAAGGCTTCGGCGCTGAGCAAACCGGCGGCTTGATGATTGCCGTGGCCGTCGCGCGGTTTGCCGTGAAATCGAGAAATGATGACGTCCGGGCGATACAATCGAATGGCGTGAACCACGTCGTTCAGCACAACGTCTTTGCCCCAATGTTCGATGGTTTCGTCCATCCGCTTGGAAAATCCGAAATCCGTCACGCGCGTGAACATCTGGTCTACGCCGTAATATCGCCCGGCGGCCAGCAATTCTTCAGTTCGCAAAATCCCCATCGCATCGTAAAGCTCCGGGCCGACCAGATTGGCTCCGCCTTCGCCTCGGTTCAGAGTCAGCAAGCCGGTGCGAATACCTTCATGGCGACTTAACCACGCCAACATGGCGCCGTCTTCATCGTCAGGATGAGCCGTCGTGTGCAGCACGGTTGCCGTCGAACGCAACCGCAACAAAGCCTGCCAAGCGGCGGCAGCGCCTTTGTTTTCGGCTGGATGTTGAGCCTGAGCGGCAACCGGTTTGGCAGTCGAATCCGGCAGCGACATTTCTGCCAGCAACAATAAACACAATGCAAACGCAGAGAAAACGACTCTTTTCATTTCGCTTCCGATGCCTCCAATGATCTTTCGCTTTATCGGTAAATTGTCGGAGAGTTGGTCTATTGGCTGAAACGCGAGATCAGACCAATCGGTTTCATTCAAAATTAACAGGCAGATTGGCAAAGCAACTTGTCGGTTTTTAGCCAGCCAAGTTATAGTGACGCCGTATCAAATAAGGTTCACATTCGATGAACGTAGTTCAACTCATCAATCAGTTTCAAGCTTCAAAATCGGGGAAATATGGCTGTCCAGGCATCTTCAAAAAACGGCAAAGCCGAAAAAAAAGTGCTCGCTTTTTACAAGGATGACCCGCGCGAGGTTCCGGCATACGCGCTTCCGCAGGCTGCCCGCTGCCTGAAAATCCCTGTGGGTACGTTAAAAACCTGGGTCAAGGGACGCGAATATCCGGTTGATGGCGGCAGCAAGCGCAAATTCTTCAAGCCAGTGATTTTGCTGCCAAACCAGCGCATTCAGCGATTATCGTTTATGAATCTGGTTGAAGCCCACGTACTGAATGGCATCAGAAGAATTGAAAACATCCCGTTTCGCAAAGTCCGCCAAGCCATTGAATACCTGGAAAAGAAATATCCTTCCAAACATCCATTGGCCGACAGGCTTTTTCAAACCGACGGCGTGGACTTGTTGATTGAAGACCTGGGCAAATTGATCAATGTTTCCAGACATGGGCAAATTGAAATGCGCGAAATCGTGGACAAATATCTGCGGCGAATTGACCGCGATCCCGCAAAGCATCTACCAATTCGCTTATACCCTTTCCTTCGCAGCACTCATCAGGCAGAAGAACCGCTCAGCGTAGTGATTGACCCGCTTGTGTCGTTTGGCCAACCGACATTGGTCAAGACTGGAATTCCAACAGCCGTTATCGC
>JAGNMH010000806.1 GCA_017991275.1 Acidobacteriota bacterium | reverse complement strand
GTGCTGACGCCGCGCCCGGCGGAATTGCCTGCGTGGGATTCGCTCAACGCCGACGAGAAAAAAATCGCGGCGCGGATGATGGAACTCTTCGCGGGTTTTATGGCGCAGACAGATTATGAAATCGGGCGAGTGATCGAAGCCTTTCGCCAGACTAATCAGCTCGACAACACGATGATCGTCTACATTCCCGGCGATAACGGCGCGAGTCTGGAAGGCAATCTCAAAGGCACAGACAATATGATGGAGCAGGTCAACGGCATCGAATCCACGCCCGCCGAGATGTTGCGGCGATTGGATGCTCTGGGCGGGCCGCTCTCAAACGCGCAATATCCTGCCGGTTGGGCTTGGGCGGGCAACACGCCTTTTCAATGGGGCAAGCGCGTCGGTTCGCATCTGGGCGGCACGCGCGATCCGATGGTTGTTTCCTGGCCAGGGCACATCCGCGATGTTGGAGGGATTCGTTCGCAATACGTGCATGTGATTGATGTCGTGCCGACCATCCTTGCCGCGGCGGGCGTCGCGCAGCCTGCGTCAGTCAATGGCGTGGCTCAGCAACCGATGGACGGCATGAGCTTCCTGCCGACCCTGACCGATCCGAACGCGTCGGAATATCGCACAACGCAATACTTCGAAATGCACGGCAATCGCTCGATCTACAGCAACGGCTGGGTTGCGGCACAGCGAACAGCTTTGTTGCCATGGGGTTACACTACGCCCGCCGATGCCGCTTTGCCCGCGTGGGAGCTGTACGACTTGAGTCACGACTATTCAGAAGCGAAAGACCTGGCCAGCGTTAACCCGGAAAAGCTTGAAGAATTAAAACGTTTGTTCGATGTCGAAGCCGAGCGCAACAAAGTTTTCCCGATTGATCCGCGCGTCTTCGGACGCCAGCATCCCAATCCGCCGCCACCCGGTGGGCGCACGTTTTACACTTTCTATCCGGGAGCCATTCTTCTTTACGACGCTCTGGCGCCGGGCACACGCAATCGCACGCACAGTTTCACTGCTTACGTGGACATCCCGAAGGGTGGTGCTGAAGGCGTTTTGGTGGCCGAAGGCGGCGCGTCTGCCGGGTATGCGCTCTATCTGAAAAATGGGCGTCCGACATACACATACAATTACTTTCGCCGCGAAGTCACAACCATCGCTGCAAAAGCTCCGCTGCCGACTGGCAAGTCAGTGATCGAACTCCGCTTCTCTTATGACGGAGGCGGTGTGGGCAAAGGCGCGACTGTCACACTGCTTATCAACGGCAAGCGCGTGGATGAAGTTCGTCTGCCGCGCACCGTGCCGCGTGCGTATGCCTTCGAGGAAACCTTTGACGTGGGCGAAGACACCGCCTCGCCCGTCGGCGCGTATGAAGCGCCATTCGCCTTCACCGGCACTCTGGAGCGACTGGAATTGCGCGCGGATTCGCCGTCGTCATCCAATCAGAAATAATTCGCCAGGCTATTTCACTCGACGAAAATCGAGGTCGTGAAAGTCGTAACTGAAATCGGTCAATGGCGAAATGGCGCGCATGGTGAAACCGGCTGCTTTGCCCTCTTGGTCGAGATTGAAGGTGACAAACGCATCGGCATCCATGCTGCGGTCATCCCATTTGACGACAAAAGTCGTCGCTTTGTAAGGCAACATTTCCCCGGTCAAATGTGGGGAGCGTTTGGCGTCGAACCGTAGCTTTCCGTTTTTCAGCGCAATCGTCGCATTGCCCAACCAGGCGTCAGCGTAGTTGCCAACAAACAAGCCCACGTCCTGACTTGAGCTGTTTTGTTGCGCTTTGTTGATTTCGCGCCAGATCGAATCAGTGATGGCTTTGGCTTCGGCGATGGATTGAGCGCGTCTTTTGGCCAGGTCTGCAATCCAATCGGTTCCGGTCTTGCCGAAATACGCATCCTTGATCTGGTTGGTGATCGAAGTGAATGCCGATCCCTCCTGCTGGTTGGTCAGCACAATGATGCCGAGGTTCAGTTCAGGCAACAGCGTGATTTGCGTAACCATGCCTTCCAACCCGCCCGTGTGCGAAACCTGTTTGTATCCGTTCACATCGCTCAATCCGAAGCCAAGCCCATACGCTGAAAAGTGCGTGTTGTAAGGCCCCGGCGCACGCACTGGAATGATGGTTTGCGGAGTCCACAATTCCTGATGAACTGCTTCGGAAAACAGCCGCTTGTTTTGGCCTTCGCCGTATTTGCCGTGCGCCAACAGAGTCTGAACCCATTTCAGCAAATCAGTCACATTGGAATTGATGCCGCCTGCTGCCGCGGCGATGGTCACTTTGCTGCGCGCAATGACCTGCACCTTGCTGTCCACCGGAGCGTGGCCGTCAATCACATTGCTTTTGTCTTTGAGCCGATCAAACAGTCCTGCGGTCTTGTTCATGCCCAGTGGCTGGATGATGCGCTCTTCGACAAATTCCGGCCAGCTTTTGCCGGTGATGCGCGTGATGACTTCGCCGGCGACAATGTACAGGTTGTTGTCGTAATCGTATTTCGTGCGAAAGCTTGAAGTCTGTTTCAAATACCGCAAGTTATAAATGACGTCTTTGATCGTGAAATCACTGCCGTCAGGAAAGAACATCAAATCGCCAGCGCCCAACCCCATACCGCTGCGATGCGTCAGCAAATCGCGAATGGTGAAATCTTCGCTGACGTAAGCGTTGTAAAGTTTGAATTCGGGAATGTAATCGCGCACTTTGTCGTCCCATTTCAATTTCCCTTCGTCTACCAAAATGCCCAACGCGGCTGCTGTAAACGCTTTGGAATTCGACGCAATGCCGAACATGGTGTTTTCATCCATGGGCTGATTGGTATTCAGCGACCGTACGCCGTGGCCTTTGGCATAAACCACCTGCCCGTCTTTGATA
>JAGNMH010000109.1 GCA_017991275.1 Acidobacteriota bacterium | reverse complement strand
GCACAGCGTGCGTTCGTTGGCAGAGTGCTTATCTATAGCAAAGGAAGACATTATTTCACGCAATTCGATGATCGAAGCCCGGTTGTTGTGGGGAAGTGAAGAGTTGTTTGAAGATTTGACCGAGCGATTGGATGAAGAGGTCTTTGAAAAAAAGAAACGCGAGCTGTTGAACGAATTAGCGATTGTGCGCTTGGAGCGTTACAGCAAATTCGGTGACGCGGTCTGTTTGCAGGAACCAAACGTAAAAGAAACCGCAGGCGGTTTGCGCGATTTGCACGAACTGTTTTGGGCTTCGCGCTCAGCGCATGGCACAGCTTCAGTCAGCGGATTGATTGAGCGCAGCGTCATGGACGAGTGCGATGCCAAGGCGATCAGCGCGGCCTATGATTTTTTGCTGCGGGTCAGGAACGAGATTCACTTTTTGACCAACCGCAAGAGCGATTTACTTGCTCTGGATTTGCAGCAGCAGGTGGCGCGCAATCTGAATTACGCCGACTCGCCGCAGCAACAGGCGTCAGAGCTTTTTATGCGTGATTATTATTTGCACGCACGGCGCTTGCACAGGCTGACCGAGGCATATTTACAGCGGGCAACACAAAAGCAGGAGAAGAAGAGGTGGTTTTCACGTTCGCGCGGAGCGATTGCCGCCGCCGAAGGCGGTTTTGTCATGCGCGACGGAGAGCTTGATCTGGCCGAAACGAATGGAAAGCTCAGCGGTCAACAAATGATGCTGGCATTTGGTTATGCCCAGGCGACCGGTGCGCGGTTGAGTTCGTCTTTGCAGGAAGCAATTCAGGCTTCGTTGTCGAACGTTAACAAAACTTTTCGTTCTGCGCCGGAAACTACCGAATGGTTTTTGAAAATGTTGCGCGTCAAAGGGAAGGTCGGCGCCGGTTTGCGGTTGATGCACGACCTGGATTTTCTGGGCAAATACCTGCCGGAAATTGCGCGGGTTACCTGCATGGTGCAGCACGATCTTTATCATCGCTTCACCGTGGACGAACACACGCTGCAAACGATTGATGCTCTGGATGATCTGGCCAATTCGCGTGGCAAAGCTGAAGAACGTTACCGCGGCGTTTACAGCCAAACCAAAGATCTGTCGGTTTTGCATTTGGGGTTGCTGATGCACGACATCGGTAAAGGTCTGGGCGGCGGTCACACCGAAAAAGGAATTGTAATCGCCAAACGGCTTTGCGCTCGATTGCAACTGGAAGAAAAAATGACCGAACAGGTCATCTTCCTGGTTCGGCATCATTTGCTGATGTCGCACATAGCTCAGCGTCGCGATCTGTCGGACGAAAAAGTTATTCAGGATTTTGCTGCTCAACTGGGAACGGTTGAAAACCTGAACCTGCTTTGTCTGCTGACTTACGGCGACATTCATGGCGTGGGGCCTGGAATGTGGAACGAGTGGAAAGACGCTCTGATCTGGGAGCTGTACACAAAGGCGCGCATCGTTTTACTGCCCGAAGAAGAAGCTGAAAAGGAAACAGAACCTTTACGATTGCGGGTTGCGCGAATGCTGGGCAGCGAAGTTGATACAGATGAAGTTCGTCGTCATTTCAAATTACTGCCGGAAAATTACGCGCGGACCACGCCATCACAGGCGATTATCGAACATATTCGATTGGCGACTTCCTTGAATTCGCGCGTAGTCAAAACCAGTTGGCGAGTCAACAACCAAACTCGCTGTACCGATTTGCATCTGTGCGCGCGCAACCGTCGCGGATTGCTGGCCGCTGTTACGGGAACTTTAACGGCTCAGGGGGTAAACATCCTGAGCGTTCATCTGCACACCCGCCAGGACGGTGTGGCAATTGATTCTTTCAAAGTGCGCGATGGGTCTGGAGAGCCTGTGAATGACCCCGCACGTTGGGAACAGATTGACCTGGTATTGAAACGCGCAATCAGCGGGGAGTTTGATGTAACCGCCGCCGTCGAAAAGCGTTTGCGCACACAAACAAGTTCGAAGTTTTCATCACGGCGCAAGATGTTGAAAGCAGCGCCAACTCGCTTTAGCTGGGATAATTATTCATCAAACAAGAGCACGATCCTGGAAGTTATGACCGGGGATAGGCCCGGGCTGGCTTACAAAATTGCCAGTACGCTTAGCTTACTCAATCTGGATATCGTGTTCGCAAAAGTGGCGACTGAAAAACATCTTGCGCTGGACATTTTCTATGTAACGGATTCCACAGGTGAGAAATTGACGGATGACGTATTGCCCGCTATCGAAGATGCGCTCCGTCAGGTTCTGGGCGATGTGGACAAAGCGACAGCTTGAAGCAGTAACGACCGCCAAAGTCAGCGGTTTAAACCACTCCATTAAATAAGGAACCATCAGTTATGAAAGGGAAAACCATGCTGCGAAGCCTGTTGTGGGCTTTGCTTGGATCTTTGATTACATCGTTCACGGTGCTTGCTCAAACGCCGACCATGGAAGAGAGGTTGGCCGCTGCTGAAAATGCGGTGAAAAGCGCTCAAACCGCAGGCGATAACGCCTGGATGTTGGTCTGTTCGGCATTGGTGCTGATGATGACCGGGCCAGGACTGGCTTTGTTTTACGGCGGCCTGGTTCGCAAGAAAAATGTGCTGGGAACGATGATGCAGAGCTTCGTCATGATGGCGGTCATTACTGTTGTCTGGGCGATTTTCGGCTACAGTTTGTCGTTCGCCAAAGGAACTCCGTTTATCGGTGGGCTGGATCATCTGTTTTTGAAAGGCGTTGGCGCGGATCCGTCGGCTTATGCCGGAACGATACCGGCTCAGACTTTCATGGTTTTCCAGTTGATGTTCGCCATCATCACGCCCGCGCTGATTACAGGAGCATTCGCCGAACGCATGAAATTTTCAGCAATGCTGCTGTTCTGTACCCTGTGGATTGTGATCGTTTACTTTCCGCTGGCTCATATGGTCTGGGGCGACGGCGGATTTCTCAACGCTTTTTTGGGCGGTAAGGTCCAGGCGTTGGACTTCGCTGGCGGCACGGTCGTCCATATTTCATCGGGTTTTTCGGCGTTGGTTTGCGCGATCTATCTGGGCAAGCGATCAGGTTATCCGAAGGTCTCGTTTGCGCCTCACAGCCTGGTGCTGTCCGTGATCGGAGCTTGTCTGCTGTGGGTTGGCTGGTTTGGTTTCAATGCAGGCAGCGCCTTGGCAGCCGGTTCACTGGCATCCAGCGCTTTTGTGACCACTCACTTTGGAGCGGCTGCTGCGGCCCTTGGCTGGTTGCTGATTGAATGGATTCGCTCAGGCAAACCTACTGTGCTCGGCGGAATTTCAGGAGCCGTAGCAGGATTGGTCGGCATTACTCCGGCGGCTGGTTTCGTAACACCGATGTCGGCATTGGCCGTTGGGTTTATTGCCGGCATTGTTTGCTTTTTTGCCGTGACTGAATTGAAGAAAAAGCTCGGTTATGACGATTCGCTGGACGCTTTTGGAGTTCACGGGATTGGAGGATTGACAGGCGCCCTGCTGACAGGCGTTTTTGCCAACAGTGCGATCAATACTGTTTTCAAAGATAGCAACGGGACGGCATTACCAAGCGGTTTGATAGAGGGTAATCCAAAACAGGTTTTGAATCAGTTGATTGCCTCTTTGATAGCAATTGCGCTTGGTGTCGTCGGTTCTTACATCATCCTGAAAATCGTTGACCTGGTTGTTGGTGTACGTGTCAATGATGAGGACGAAATTGCCGGGCTTGATTTGAGCCAGCATGGCGAAGAGGGCTACAACCTGGACGTTGACTTGGGATTGGGCGGCGCGTTCAGCAGCTCTTTTGGCAGGCCCGTTTTCAGCTCGGCTGAAGAAGCTTTGGAGAAATAAACTAAATCACAAGAATGGAGAAACTATGAAAAAGATTGAAGCCATTATTCGTCCACATCTTCTGGAGGCAGTCAAAGATTCGCTGCAAACGCTTGGCGTTCAGGGAATGACTCTCAGTGAAGTAAGAGGATACGGACGACAGAAAGGCCACACAGAAGTTTATCGCGGCAGTGAGTACAAGGTTGAGTTCGTGCCCAAAGTCAAAATTGAAGTTGTAGTTGACGATGACAGTGTCGAAGGCGTGATTGATGCCATTGTTAAAGCTGCACGAACCGGAAAGTTTGGTGACGGCAAGATTTTCATCTTCCCAATGGAAGAAGCCGTTCGCATACGCACGGGAGAGCACGGCGTCAACGCTGTCTAACTCCAGGCCAGGCAGGCCGGAAAGTCCGGGCGTTTTACTTTTCGGCTTGCCACTAAATCTGCAGGAAAGTTGATAAGCCTGACAGACAAAATACGATCCATCACGAATACGAAAGCACCAGCCGGTAGATGAAAAGTTAGCATCGCGTATGACGCGAAATATCTAGGACAACTAAGGAGCACAAGTAATGACAAGAGTTAAAGCTATTGGGCTGGTATTCAGTTTGCTGTTTGGCTTTGCCGTTTGGCAGAGCACGAGCCTTCCCACATTTGCCCAAGAGCCGGCCGCGCCGGTGGCCGACCCCAATGGTGGAAACACCGGCGCAGTCGGCGACATCACTGCGAAAGAGGCCGGTAAGCCGACTCTGGAAGAAGTTGCCGGAACGGTTGGCCATAACAAAATCGCATTAAATTTCCTTTGGGTGTTGCTGGCCGGTTTTCTGGTGATGTTTATGCAGGCCGGGTTTGCACTTGCCGAAACTGGTTTTACCCGCGCGAAAAACGCAGCGCATACGATGTCAATGAACTTGATGGTTTACGCCGTCGGTATGCTTGGGTTTTGGATATCGGGCTTTGCGCTGATGATGGGCGGAATCGGCTCCATCCCTGCGCTTGGCGCGGCGGCATCTGTGCTCAATCACGAATTCACCATTACGATTGCCGGTAAGACCTTGGGTCTGTTCGGTCTGAAAGGGTTCTTTCTGAGTGGCGGGACTTACGATGTGGGGGTCTTTGCCTTCTTCCTGTTCGCGATGGTCTTTATGGACACTGCGGCGACCATCCCAACGGGTTCAATGGCCGAGCGGTGGAAGTTTTCAGCCTTCATAATTTTCTCGTTTTTTATGGGCGCGCTTGTTTACCCGATCTTCGGCAACTGGGTCTGGGGCGGCGGCTGGCTGTCCACGTTGGGTTCTAATTTCGGACTGGGCCACGGTTTCGTTGATTACGCAGGATCGTCTGTTGTGCATATGACGGGCGGTGTTGCGGCCTTTGTCGGCGCGAAACTGTTAGGCCCGCGCATAGGTAAATTCACCAAAGACGGCAAGCCAGTAGCGTTGCCCGGTCACGATATTCCGATGGCTTTGTTGGGCGTCTTTATTCTGGCTTTTGGCTGGTTCGGTTTCAACGCGGGATCAAGTCTGGCGGGCGGAGATTTTCGCATCAGTGTGACAGCGGTCAACACGATGCTGGCATCTGCTTCTGGCGCGCTAATCAGTGCTCTCTATGTATGGAAGCGGTTAGGCAAACCCGACCCCAGTATGGTCGCTAATGGAATGCTGGCTGGCCTTGTCGCCATCACCGCACCTTGTGCTTTTGTCACATCGTGGGCTGCGGTCTTGATTGGCGGTCTTGCAGGCGTGCTGGTCGTTGAAAGCATTCTTTTCATTGAACAGAAACTGAAGATTGACGATCCGGTCGGCGCAATCTCAGTCCACGGTGTGAACGGTTTCTGGGGTGTAGTCAGCTTGGGATTATTCGCTGACGGAACTTATGGGGACGGTTACAACGCAGTGGCTGGCGGCGTGACAGGCCTGTTTTACGGTGACGTTAAACAGTTCATCGCGCAGTTGATTGGCCCCATCGTCAATATAGTTTTTGTCGGCATCGCTTTCTACATCATCTACAAACTGGTGGATAAACTGGTTGGCCATCGAGTGGATCCCGAAGTCGAGATCGGCGGGCTTGATATGCCGGAAATGGGCGCGGTGGCTTACCCTGAATTTCAGGTTTCAACAAGCAGTATGGCTAGCGCTTATATCCCGACGACAGGCAAGCCGATCCTGGAATCAGGTTTAGTTGGCGGCGTCGCTTTTGGAGAAGTAAAGCAATAGTAAAACAAAAAGGCTGCAGCGCAATTTAGATGATGCGGCAACATCATCGCGCTGCAGCCCTATCGAACCAAACAGGCAACGAACATTACCTGCCAGGCATTGTGGTGCAGTATAGGGGGCAAAATCTGAAGTGGGCAACCGCTTTCCCTCAGCCCGTGCCAAACAGGTAACAATCTAAAAAGGTGATGAACCTTTTCTCCACCTTACTACCGGAGGGCACGTAACAATGTTTTTAAATTTCTCTGTTATTAATCCATTACTACTTATTAAAAAATCTCGGCAGAAGCTTTCGACGTTTGCATTGGCTGGGGCTTTGATCCTGACGCCGATTTTGGGAGGCCAGGGACTGGCAGCAACACCGAGTGTCGCGCCATTCGAGAGCGAAGACGTCGCAAAATCGGCGAGCAAGTCCGAAAAGCCCGAAAGGAAAGACACGCCAGATTCCAAAACTGAAGCCAAAGCTGAAACAGCGAAGATGATCGAAGCTTTGGAAGAACGCATTCGTCAGCTCGAAGAAAAACTGTCCAAAATGGGCAACGTTGCTTCTGTCAGCACTCCGACAACAGCCAGCGAGACGGTCAAAACCGACTTGCCTGCTGAGGCCAGGAAAGAAATCGTGGCTGTTCAGGATGACAGCAAAAAAGAAGAGGCAAAAAAGGACGCGGGAGTTTTGAAATTCTTCCGCGATGTTGAAGTCAGTGGGATTGTTGACGGTTATTACACTTTCAACAACAACAAAGTGGATATGTTTACTCAAGGCCGAGCCTTTGACGTGCGTCACAACGCTTTCAGCTTGCAACTGGCCAAGCTGACTTTGAACAAGGCGAATTCAAAAGACGATCCGCTGGGTTTTCGCATTGATATTGGTTTGGGCGAAACGGTTGACCGCATTATTTCGGTCAGTGATTCCAGCCGCAACGACGCGACCAAACACGTGATGCAAGCTTATGCCAGTTATGTCGCGCCAATCGGCAGCGGATTGACCCTGGATTTCGGGAAGTTTTACACGCCGGTCGGGGCTGAGGTTATAGAGACTAAAGACAACTTCAATTATTCGCGCGGCTGGCTATTTGCGTTCGGCCCCTATTACCACACCGGACTTCGCGCCAAATACGCGGTCAATGACAAAGTCGCGCTGTCAGGTTTTCTGGTCAACGGCTGGGACAATATGTTTGAAAACAATGTTGGCGAAAACGCAGGCAAAACCGTTGGATTCCAGATTGGGCTGACGCCGAACAAAAAATTTGCTTTTACGCAAACTTATCTGGCCGGGCCTGAAGCTCCGCTGGCCAATGTGCCTGATATTTCCGCTCGTGATAACTGGCGGCATGTTGCCGACACCGTGGCAACTTATTACGCGACGGACAAGCTGACACTGTTAGGCAATTTCGTTTATGGCTCTGACGGCGACAACCTTGGCAACCGAGGTAAATGGACTGGCGGAGCCGCTTACTTCAAATACGCCTTCAACAGCAAGGCTGCCTTCTCGCCACGTTTCGAGGTTTTCAACGACAAAGACGGCTTGAGAACAGGCACCGCGCAAACTGTTAAAGACATCACGCTGACCCAGGAATTGAAGCTGCTTAACAACTTTATTACGCGCTTTGAATACCGACGCGATTTTTCCAACCAGAAATTCTTCACGAATTCGGCGGGAGCGGCGCGCGATAATCAAAACACTTTCACCATCGGTGTGAGTTACTTTTTTACCAACCGCGAACCGTAAATAGTAACGCTAAAAATATTCATACAAGTTACTTCCGTAGCTGGTGCTTAGTTGATGGACTTAATTACGCGGTGAGCCTTACGGCTCACCGCAATTTTTTCGGAGAAGTTTCTCTGGATTGAGATTCGGCTTTCGCCGAGCTTAAAATCAAAAAATGCCTCATCTACTACAGCTTCTGCTACTGCTTGTCGTCATTATTTTTGCGGCGAAGGCCGCCGGTGCGCTGAGCGTAAAATACGGTCAGCCGGCTGTTTTCGGCGAAATTTTGATTGGCTTATTGCTGGGTCCGACGGCGATTGATTTGTTGCACGTTTGGCCATTTGTTTCCTCTTCGATCGCGCTTGAACATACGATCAAGGATTTTTCTGAAATCGGCGTCATTCTGCTGATGTTCGTTGCCGGGTTGGAAACCGACCTGAACGAGATGAAACGCGTAGGCCGCGTCGCGTTTTGGGCGGCGGTGGGCGGGGTCATTCTACCCATGGCAGGCGGAGTCATTGTGTTCCGTGCCTTTGGTTACGGCTGGCGGGAATCTGTTTTCATCGGCACAGTGCTTACCGCGACCAGCGTTTCCATCTCCGCGCAAACGTTGATGGAATTGAAACAGTTAAAATCGAAAGAAGGCTCGACGATTTTGGGCGCGGCCGTGATTGACGACGTGATGGGTATCATCGTGCTGTCTTTTGTTGTCGCCTTCGCGTCAATTGGCGGAGAGGCTGCTGAAACCCAAAAGACTTTGCCGATGTTGCTTGCGCAAACGGCTTTTGGCGGCAGCAAGGTGGCGGAAATTCTTTTGGTCATTTTGCTTATGCTGGCCTTTTTCGCCGTTTCAATATGGTTCGGCTGGCGTTATTTCGACGTGCTGCTGGAAAAGGTAAAAAAGGTTTCCGCCAGTCAGGCGCTGTTGGCGGCCACGGTTGGCGTTGCGTTGCTTTACGCTTTTTTTGCGCAGTACGTGGGGCAGGTCGCCGCCATTACAGGTTCATACATAGCCGGGGTTCTTTTCGCACAGACCCGATTCAAACGCGAGATTGACAAAGGCATCCACCCGCTGACTTACAGCATTCTGGTTCCGGTTTTCTTCATTTCCATTGGCCTGGAGGCAAACGGGCGAGCGTTGTTTGGCGATGCATCGAAGCTGGTTTTGACGGCCACTGTTCTGATTGTTGCCATCCTGGGCAAGGTGATCGGCTGTTTCTTCCCATCGCTGATGTGCGGATTCAATCGGCAGGAATCTTTGCGCGTCGGTGTCGGGATGATTTCGCGCGGCGAAGTCGGCTTGATCGTCGCCGGAGTCGGGCTGGCCAGCGGGGTTATTAATCAAGAGATTTTTTCAATAATGGTGATTATGGTTCTGGTCACGACGATGGTCACGCCTCTGCTCTTACGTTTGGTTTTTCCAAAGGTCGAAGAAGAACGCGGCGTCGAGGTTTTCGAATCAATTGCCGGGTTAGACAACAAAGCAGAACTCAAGCATTGATTTGCACAAAAGATTTTTACGATTTACTTCCGTAGCTGGTGCTTAGTTGATGGACTTATTAAACGCGGCGAGTCGCAAGGCTCGCCGCCATTTTTTTGCCCGCCTATTGAAACGACCCGCTCACTCAGCCAAAAAAGATATAAGCTTATTGCTCTGGCAAACAAATTGCTGTTAGAGATGAAGAGGAAAAGCAGAATGAAGATCAGTACCAGATTGATTCTAAATTTAACTATAGTTGTGAGCGCGGTCTTGATCGTTGCGAGTTTGTTGTTGCTAAGGCAGCGCGAGCAAAGTCTGAGGAAAGCCGCTGAAGATGAAGTGCGCGCACACGCCGTTACGTTGCGGATCGCCCTGGAAGAAAATTACGCCGCAAGTCACGTCCTGGACGCTCAGCGGTTGATCAACCGCTTGCGTGAAAATGCGGGCATTTACAGCGTGCTGCTTTTCAATCTGTCCGGCAATGTCGAACTGGCTTCGCACCCGGATATTCCTGAAGAAATTCGTTATTTGAATGAAGCCAGGCAGGTGATGGCCACTGGAGAAAAAATTGAAATCGAACGGCGGCTGGGCAATGAGGATGTTTTTTCAATCATTATGCCTTTGAAGGTAAGCGACCGGCCGGTTGGTGCGCTGGAAATCGCTCAGTCAATTTCCTTTGTTCACGCCGAAATTGCGCGCATGCGCGGAGAGATAGTCTTGATGGCCATGCTACTGTGTGCGGCAATTTTTCTGGTTGTGTTGGCGGTGACGAATTACAGTCTGACACGGCCAATTCAGGGATTGCTGAATGGAGCGGCAGCCATGGCGCGGGGCGAATTGTCACACAGAGTCTTTGTACAGCGCAGCGGCGGCGAATTGGCCGAGTTGGCGCAAAATTTCAACCGTATGGCTGAAAGTCTGGTTAAGCAGCGCCGTCAGGCGGAACGCGAAGCCGAAGAGCGACTGGCGTTGGAGCGCAAGCTGCGCCACAGCGAACGGCTGGCGGCGGTTGGTCATCTGGCTGCCGGGGTCGCTCACGAAATGGGAGCGCCGCTTCAGGTGATTGATGGCAGAGCCAAACAGTTGGTTAATCATCCGGCGACACCGGCGGAACCGCACCAGCGAAATCTGGCAATCATTCACAACCAAACCGAGCGCATTACTAATATCGTCCAGAATTTGCTGAACCTTTCG
The DNA here is from genome assembly GCA_017991275.1 of Acidobacteriota bacterium. Taxonomy (GTDB): domain Bacteria; phylum Acidobacteriota; class Blastocatellia; order RBC074; family RBC074; genus RBC074. Next base: position 169 of record JAGNMH010000109.1, on the reverse strand, counting down.
CGGACTTATGAACTTCGCCGCCGCCCCGTCAATTTGTCCAGGTTGATGGACGAAACTGTTGAACTCGTCCAACCAAATGCCGACGGCTTTGGAGTTATGATCGAAAAAAACTGTGTCGGGCCAGGTCAGGCATATGCTGATCCGAATTTGTTGCAGCAGGTTTTTCTGA
>JAGNMH010000805.1 GCA_017991275.1 Acidobacteriota bacterium | reverse complement strand
CCCTGACCATGGGCAATTGAGATGCCGTAACCGACAGTGGCATAGGAGTTGGCTTTGCGCACCCCCAACGCCAATTTTTGCCAAAGGAAGTCGGTAAATTTAAGCTTTTTACCCCACAACTGCGGAAAAATACTCGATCAGAATCCAGGGGAAGGGGATAACGCCTTTGATTTGGTGCCATTTCCTGCCAGCTATCCTCACCATCGCACAGGCACGGGCATTGCTCAGAGTTGAGTGCCAGCGCAACCACCGAATGAGAGGATCCGAACAATGACAAAAAACTTCCTTACGATTGACGCGAACGAAGCTGTCGCGGAAGTCGCTTACCGGCTGAATGAAGTCATCGCCATTTATCCAATCACGCCTGCCTCGCCAATGGGCGAATGGGCCGATGCCTGGTCGGCGCAATCAAAACCAAATTTGTGGGGAACGGTTCCGGCGGTTGTCGAAATGCAGAGCGAAGCTGGCGCAGCCGGAGTAGTACACGGCGCATTGCAGACTGGTTCGCTGACGACGACTTTTACGGCGTCGCAAGGACTGCTGTTGATGATCCCGAATATGTACAAGATCGCCGGAGAATTGACCTCGGCGGTTATTCACGTCGCGGCACGGTCGTTGGCGGCGCAGGGACTTTCTATTTTCGGTGATCACAGCGATGTAATGGCTGCGCGAGCGACTGGCTGGGCAATGCTCTGCTCGGCGTCGGTTCAGGAAGCCCAGGACTTTGCGTTGATCGCTCAGGCAGCGACTCTTGAATCGCGCATTCCATTCCTGCACTTTTTTGACGGGTTCCGAACATCTCATGAGATAGGCAAAATCGAGTTGTTGCCGGACGAAACTCTGCGCGCAATGATTGACGATATGTGGGTCGAGCAACATCGCGCCCGCGCGCTTTCGCCTGATCATCCGGTCTTGCGCGGCACGGCGCAGAACCCGGACGTTTATTTCCAGGCTCGCGAAACGGTCAATTCGTTCTATGAAGAATGCTCGGTGATCGTCGAACGTAAGATGAACAAATTCGCAGAACTGACCGGTCGGCAATACAGGCTTTACGAATACCACGGAGCGCCGGACGCCGAACGGGTCATCGTGCTAATGGGTTCCGGTGCGGAAACCGTTCACGAAACGGTAGATGCCCTGAACGCGCGCGGCGAAAAAGTCGGCGTTGTCAAAGTTCGCCTCTATCGCCCATTCGACGCAAAGCGTTTTGCCGAGGCTTTGCCGTCAACCACCAAATCCATTGCAGTTCTTGATCGGACAAAGGAACCGGGCGGCGCGGGCGAACCGCTTTATCTGGACGCGGTGACGGCTCTTCACGAGGCGGTTGATAATGGGTGGGGAGCGCTAACCAACCTCCCCAAAATCGTCGGCGGACGCTATGGGCTTTCATCCAAGGAATTCACGCCGGCGATGGTCAAAAGTATTTACGAACAGCTTTTACTTGCCCGCCCAAAGAATCATTTCACCGTTGGTATCCAGGACGATGTGACGAAAACCAGTCTTGATTACGACCCTGATTTTTCGACAGAGCCGGACGATGTAATTCGCGCCGTCTTTTATGGTCTCGGTTCAGACGGAACGGTTGGCGCAAACAAAAACTCAATCAAGATCATCGGCGAAAAAACGGGCAATTATGCACAAGGCTATTTTGTATACGATTCGAAAAAGTCTGGTTCCGAAACCGTTTCGCATCTGCGTTTCGGACCACATCCGATCCGCTCAACTTACCTGATCAGCCAGGCGCATTTCGTTGCCTGTCATCAACCGGCCTTTCTGGAACGGCACGATATGTTGAAAGTGCTGCTGCCAGGCGGGACGTTTTTGCTCAACACCCCACTTTCGCTCAACGAGGTTTGGCATCATTTGCCGCGAACGGCTCAGGAGCGTCTTATACAGAAGCAGGCGAAATTTTTTGTAATTGATGCTGACAGCGTGGCTCGCGAAAGTGGAATGGGGCGGCAGATCAACACAGTTATGCAAACCTGTTTTTTCGCCATTACCAGCATTATGCCAAGGAACGAAGCCATTGCCGCAATCAAGGAGTCCATCGAAAAAAGCTACGGCAAAAAAGGCGGCGAAATCGTCCAGATGAATCTTAATGCTGTGGATTCGTCGGTTGAACACCTGCACGAAGTCAAAATCCCTGAAACTGCCGACAGTCAAATCAGCTTGAGCGCAGCCGTATCTGTTCAGGCTCCACAGTTTGTGCGTAACGTTCTGGGGCCAATCATCGGCGGTTGCGGTGACAGCTTGCCGGTCAGCTTGCTGCCTTGTGATGGAACTTATCCAACGGCGACAGCCAAATGGGAAAAACGAAATCTGGCGACGGAAATTCCAGTTTGGGACTCGCAGGTCTGTATTCAATGTGGCAAATGCGCAATGGTTTGCCCGCACGGCACAATACGCATCAAGGCTTACGATCCAAAATTTCTGGAAGGCGCGCCGCAAACCTTCAAAACCAGCGAAGCGAAAGATCGTGAATTTCAAGGCTTGAAATATTCGATTCAGGTCGCGCCGGAAGATTGCACAGGCTGCGGCATTTGCGTGAATATCTGCCCTGCCAAAAACAAAACTCAGACTCGGTTGAAAGCTCTGAATATGGAACCGCAACCGCCGTTACGCGCTGCCGAACGAGACAACTGGGATTTCTTCCTGAAGCTTCCCGAACTTGACCGGCGGCTGATCAAAATCTCCAACATCCGCCAGCAGCAAATTCAGGAGCCGTTGTTTGAATTTTCCGGCGCCTGTTCGGGTTGCGGCGAAACGCCTTACATCAAACTGATGACGCAACTGTTCGGCGACCGCGCGGTGATTGCGAACGCGACGGGATGCTCTTCGATTTACGGCGGCAATCTGCCGACTACCCCTTACAC
>JAGNMH010000108.1 GCA_017991275.1 Acidobacteriota bacterium | reverse complement strand
CTGCAAGTGGCGAAGAAATACAAACGCAAAGGCGGGTGGTTGCCGTTTCTGGAACTGGCTTTTGCGTTGTATTTTGTGGGGGCCATTTATTATGCAATTCGCTCGAACATTTACGCGACGATTCCGTTTCTTATGATCTTCCTGCTGGGTTACGGGTACATGGGAATGATGTCGCTGTTTCAGGGGCGTGTGCGCAAATTGTTAAACGCTTTTCGTCGGAGCTAAAACAACAGGATTGGGGTAAACAATGTTTTGTCCGAAATGCGGATCGAACCAGAGCGATGGCAAAAAATTCTGCACCGGTTGCGGAACCAACCTGCTGATTGTTTCTCAGGCGCTGACCGGACAACTTGTTTCGCTCCAATCCATACCTCAGCCGATGATTCACCCTCTGCCGCCGGAAGCTTTCAAACTGGAATTCGAACGCCAAAAAGAAACCAGAAAGGGAATTACGATGGCGGTTTTAGGTGGCAGTTATCTGGTTTACCAAATCGTCAATTTTATTTTTTCCGCTCCCTTCACAGGTTGGCGTTCGCCCTTTGGCTTTTCATCTTTGATTGCCTTTGTTGTTTTCGCCATTGGTGTTTCAAAGGTCATAAGTTCGCGTGTAATCGCCGATGCAGCATCGGCGACCTCCAGTTTGATCAACTCAAATGTCTCGACCCAGGCATCTATACATAGGCAGGCAAAGCTTGATGACCCCGTCTTTTCCGTTGCGACTCCGGTTCAGAAACCTGCTCCAATCACCAACGAACTTGATCCGACGCAACCAACCATCAGCGTGACGGAAGATGAAACAAGACATTTGAGGCGTTAAAACCCACAATCCGAGAGGGAAATTATGTTTTGTCCAAGTTGTGGAACTGAAACCCGCGAAGCTCTGAAGTTTTGCAAAAAGTGCGGAACAAACTTAAAACGAGTGCAAGGCGTGATGGGCAAAGGCGGAGCCGGGCCTGGCATCAACCAGCCGACCGATTGGAATCAGTGGTGGATAGAAGAGCATCAGGAAAAGCGAGAGCGAGATAAGAAGAAACTGCCCGAGGAAAAGCGGCTGGAAGAAATCAAAACGGGTGTCATTACCACCAGTGTCGGTCTGGCCGTAATGGTTTTCTTTAGCTTTCTTTTTGAAGCCATTGCAAATGCGGCAGGTGGCCCCGGTGCAAACGTAATCCGCAGTTTGTGGGCAGTCGGATTGGTACCGACATTGGTTGGGTTGGGCTTTATCTTCAACGGAGTTGTTGTCAGCAAACGTCTGGTTGAGTTGAAAAAACAGCAAGCCACAAATTCTGAGCAACCGATGTTTGCCGCTGTTCCAAACACTTCGCCGGTCGCGCAACTTAACGAAGCGGCTCAACCGCTGTTTGCCGATTACAGCATTGCCGAACCAACCACGACCAAACTTCGTGAACCGGTTCCGATTCCTTCACCACGCAACACGAACCAATGAAGTTTAACGATTGAATTTTCAAAAAGAGGCACCCGCCCCAAAATATCAGGAGGACGCCGTTAATGTTTTGCACCCGATGTGGAACTCAAAACCCCGACGATGCCGGTTTTTGCCGTAACTGTTCCAGCCCACTGACTCGCCCAATCAGTCAGCATTCGACTCAACAGACCGGCCAACAGGGGGCAGGCTCTTACGCCAACCCCACTTTGCACTCTGCTCCACAATCCGAGCAACCGCCGTATCCGGGTTATCAAGGGCCACCTGTTTATCAAAGCTCTTATGCGAACCAAGCTTTGAATCAACAAGGAAGCGCCAGCGGACGCGCAATTGCTTCCATGGTTCTGAGCATTCTAGGTTTGGTTATGTGTGCATTTTTCACCAGCATTCCTGGAATGATTTTGGGCAAGATGGAAATGAATGCGATTGCTGCCGGTCAGGCGCCGAAAGCAGGAGAGACTTTGGCCAAGATAGGCTTTTACGTCGGTATCGCCGGGACGGTGATTTACTGTCTGGCTGGTGCGGTAATGGGGCTTTTGGGAGCGCTCGGCTCCGCATTCAATTGAATCCTGTGAAAATTGAACAAAGCCAATTGAATAATAAGTTTCTGGCAACCGGCATTCCGTCAATAATCGAAGTTCAACCAATAGTGTTTTCCAGCAGCGATAGGCTCGTTTACTTTGCGCTGACGGCGCTTGCCGGTTTCACGCTGACGGTTGCCAGAATACTCAACCCATCGCCGAATGGTTTCGGAACTCACCAGCAATTGGGATTGCCGCCTTGCCTGTTTTTCAAGCTAACAGGCATTCCCTGTCCAAGCTGCGGATTGACTACCAGCTTTGCTCACGCAGCCCGGCTGCATCTTTTCCAAGCCCTTATCGCTCAACCTTTCGGCGTGATAGCTTTTTTCCTGACGGTTGTCAGCATTCCTCTTTTCGTGACTCTGATTCGGCGGCGCGTTGCGTGGTCAACCGTCGTTCACGCGCGAGGAGTTGATCGGCTGATTTACATTTTGATCGCGGTTTATCTGCTGAGCTGGCTGTACAAAATCGCTGCTGTGAAAATGTGGCTGGGCTGAACGTTTGGAAAGTTCAGTGTCCGTCTTCTACAATCCGCGCCGCCGTAACCGACACCATCAATCGCACAACCCGGAGAAAATAATCATGAAAACGGCTGCATTGCTGTTTTGCTTTTTGCTGCTGATACCGAATACCGCTATGCCAAAGACTCAAGACAATTTGCCAAAATCACGCGCCGAACTGAGCAATTACGAAGAAACCAGCCGCTACGAAGACGTGTTGCGCTTCATCGCCGAGTTGCAAAAAACAACCGACAAACTGCGGGTTGAAACCTTTGGCAAAACCGAAGAAGGCCGCGAACTGCCGTTGATGATTTTCGCCAATCCGCCGATTTCCCAGCCGCGCGAAGCCCGCGCTTCCGGCAAACCCGTCATTTTCATTCAAGCCAACATTCACGCCGGAGAAGTGGAAGGGAAGGAAGCGATGCTGCATTTGTCGCGCCGCATCGTCGCCGGGGATTTGCGAACCTTGCTGGACAAATTGGTAATTCTGGTTGCGCCGATTTACAACGCCGACGGCAACGAAAAGATTGACGTCAAAAACCGCACTGCCCAAAACGGCCCAATCGGCGGAGTCGGCACACGCGAAAACGCCAAAGGCATGGATTTGAACCGCGATTACATGAAGCTGGAATCTCCCGAAGCCAACGCGCTGGTCGGTTTGATGAACCGCTGGGACCCGCATTTGACCGTTGATTTGCACACAACCAACGGTTCGTACCACGGTTATCACCTGACCTATTCGCCTACTCTGAATCCGAACGCCGACGCCCGACTGATTGCTTTCGGGCGAAACAAAATGCTTCCGGCGATTACTCGCACGCTTCTTCGTCAGCACAAATTCCGAATTTACTATTACGGCAACTTCGCCACCAAAGAGCGCATGAACCGCGAACTGGATAACTTCGAAATTCAGCGTTCTGGCCGAGCCGCACAACCGGCAGACAAACCCGAAACCAAAATCTGGCGAACTTTCGACCATCGGCCAATGTTCGGCAACAACTACGTTGGATTGCGAAACCGGCTGACGATTCTTTCTGAAGCTTACAGCTACCTGGATTTCAAAGGGCGCATTGCCGTCACCGAAGCGTTTGTCGAAGAGATTTTCAAATACTCCGCGTTGCACGCCGCCGAAATCACCGCGCTGATTAAACGAGTTGACGAAGACGCCGTGCGCGGCAAGCTTCCGGCAAAAGGCGTGGCCTTTGAAATCAAACCCTTGGGCAAACCCGTCAGCATATTGGTCGGCGAAGTGAAAAAGGTCAAAAATCCCAAGAGCGGAAAAGACATGACCGCAATGATCGAAGACAAGTTCACTCCGACGCCGATGCCTGATTACGGATTGTTCGCCGCAACCAAAAGCAACGAAGTTCCGCGCGCTTACATTTTCAAAAATGAAGCTGGCTTAAAAACCATCATCGCCAAACTGCAAGCTCACGGCATCAACATCGAAGAATTGACCGAGCCGCTGAATACCGACGCCGAAAGCTTCGTCATTGATTCCGTCAACAAAGCCGCCCGCGCTTTCCAGGGCCACGCCGAAGTCAAACTGAAAGGCCACGCTCAAAAAGAAACGATCAGCTTTCCCGCCGGTTCGATTCTGGTTCGCACGACTCAGCCATTGGCGTCGCTGATTTTTTACCTGCTGGAAGCCGAAAGCGACGACGGTTTTGTGCGCTGGAATTTTCTGGATGCTTACCTGGAAAAAGGAAAAACCTATCCCATTTATAAATTGACAGGTGAGGTAAAAACAGCAACCAGGTTACGGTGACTGGGAGTAATTCTACAAATGCAAAGTCGGCTTCGCAGACTACGCTAACTTAACTTTTAGCTTTTGCTGTCTGTGCTGTATACTCCGCCGCGTCGCTCCAGCTCTCTGATTGTTTTTCCTATGCAGAGTCGGTATGTGATGGCCGGGTGGCCGGATAACCAAAATGAATTGATCGAATGACCCAGGTGAAATTGACCCAAACCAATTGAAAAGACGTTTTGAAAGAGAGTTTGATCGGCACAGATTCCGGCAGTTTTTAGAAGAGGTGCGATCTTCAGGTTTTTATCTCAACCTTCTTATTTTCAAGCACGCATTCTTTTCGCAGCTTGCGCCAGCCGCGGAGCGCAGCTTTGTGTTCCACAATCATCAGCTAATGTCATCATCGCTAGAGTAAAAACTTCTGGCGCGTTTGTTCACATGCGCGCGAAAGCTATTATCTTTATTTCGCACTGGCGTCTTCGCCGGTGCGTTTCTTTTTTCTGCGAGGTGTTTTGATGAATGGCAGAGTTTTGGTTCTCAATTCGACTTACGAGCCGATCAATGTCTGCACAACCCGCCGAGCCATTGTGCTGATTTTGAAAGGTCTGGCGCGAGCTGAAGAGCGCCACGAAAATCTTTATCATTCAGCGCGAAGCTCGCTTCACGCTCCGTCGGTTATACGGTTGATGGATTACAAACACATCCCTTTCGAGCGCAAAAGCCTGTCGCGCAAAAATATATTGCTGCGCGACCATTACACTTGCCAGTACTGCGGCAAGGTCTTCAACCCAGCCGATTTAACTCTGGATCACGTCGTGCCTCGTTCACGCGGCGGCACTTCAAATTGGGACAACCTGGTGGCCTGCTGCAAAAGGTGCAACAACAACAAAGGCAGCAAAATGCCTGAAGAGATGGGAATGAAGCTGTTGAAACGCCCGCAATCTTTCAGCCTGCACGTCAATCGGCAGATTATGCGTTATCTGGGGCGTTCAGATGAAAACTGGCGGAAGTATCTGTTTTACTGAAAGTTACCAGGCATGGCTTTTCAGCTTTCGACTTTTTCGCTACGCCATGACTTCAAAAACTCAACCACCGCAGGCAACAAAGAGATTGCAATGACTGCGACAATGACCAGCGAAAAATTGCGCTTGACGATTGGAATCTCGCCGAAAAAGTATCCCGCGTAAGTCAGCAGCGAAATCCACAAAATGCCTCCGGACACGCTGTAAGCCAGAAACTTCGGATAAGTCATTTTGCCTATGCCGGCGACGAATGGAGCAAAGGTGCGGACGATTGGCATGAAGCGGGCGAAGATCAGCGTTTTGCCGCCGTACTTTTCATAAAAAGCGTGTGTGCGATCCAGGTGGCGGCGATTGAACCAGCGCGAACTTTCGCTGGAAAACACTCTCGGCCCCAGGCTTCTGCCGATCCAATAGTTGACCGAATCGCCAATGACCGCAGCCAATATCAGCAGCACGACCACCAGGGAAACGCTTAACTCGCCTTTTGAAGCCAGCGCACCGACGGCAAACAGCAGTGAGTCGCCCGGCAAAAATGGCGTCACCACCAGGCCGGTTTCGGCAAAAATAATCAGAAACAATATGGCGTAAGTCCAGGATTGGTATTGATTGACCAGGTCAACCAGGTGTTTGTCCAAGTGAAGGATTAGGTCAATAAATTGTTTTAGTAGTTCCATTCAGTTTTGGTCAGTCACAGATCATTTTGGAAGCGTTGGGAAAATGACCGACAGGATAAGCGAGTAGACCGATTTGCTCAAAGCATCGGGAAACCGGTTCGGCAAATGCTTACAGAATTAATTCGCTGGCTGCGCGGGCCAGCGTCAACACGTTGACGGCGCGCGCTCCGCCGTTCAGCAATGTCTGAGCGATTTCGTTTGTCGTGCTTCCGGTGGTCATCACATCGTCAACCAGCAACACGATTTTGTTTTCGATCAAACGGGGAGCGCGAACTTTGAAAGCTTTTTCCAGAGTGCGCGCTCGTTCCCGCGCACCCATTCCTGCACGGTGTTTTTCAGTATGTTTGAATCGAATCAGGCTTGCCGTGTCCACCCGCAAACCGATGATGGCAGCCAGTTCGTGGGCGATGATTTCAGCTTGATTGAACGTGCGCTCGGCCAGCCGGTCAGAGTGAAGCGGCACAGGGATGATTGATTCGCTTGCCTGCAATTTTTGAAGACCGGTTGCCGCTGATTTCAAAAGTTGGAGTAATCGAGCGGGGATTTGCGGATGGCTTTTCAACCTAAGCACGCTTTCGCGCAGCGCGCCTTCGTAAACTCCACAGGCGCGAGCGAGGCTGAAAACCAGATCATCGCAACGACCGCAACGGCGTTCGTCAGGTTGGACTGTTTGTGGTATTTGCGGCAAAGGCATTCCGCATTTTGCGCAGGAGTTTTTTTCGGCTCGGATTCTTTCTATCTTTTGTTCGACATCCAGCCAGCACTGACCGCAAGCCGCACCGTCGCGCCAGGATTCAATCATTGCTCCGCACACTCGGCATTCAATAGGGAAGAGCACCGCCAGCGCCGAATCGCGCAAGTTTGACGATGCTCTTTTCAGGTGTGCCAGATACGGATGACCCATCTGGATGTTTTGGGTTGGGTTCATCGTGGAGCTTATTTGCCCACACTGACGCTTTCTGTTGCCAGCACGTCGTGGTGGTAGTTGATCAAAACCCGTTTCGGTTTTTGATCCAGTTTGACCTTAAACTCGTTCGTCGTGGAACTGCCCTGAACCGAAACCGAGCCGAGCCGCATGACCTTTCCGCCGTCGAAATCCAGATAAATGGGCACGATCATTTTGAAACCGGGCGACACATCGCTTTGAGTGAGTTTCCCGGTCAACAATGTTTTCCCGTCGCTTTCAGCCGTCAGCGAATAATCCAAACGGTAACGCGGAACTTCAGTGCCATACACCCACTGCATAAAAAACCAGTTCATGTCTTTATTGCCGTCTAAATCCATTGTCGGCAGCATGTGCTTATCAACGATGGCCTTGAACGATTCGGTCGAAGCGTTATCGTTAAAGTGCGTTTTGACGAACTCATGCATCATGGCGATGAATTTCTGGTCGCCGGTCTGACGGTCGTACATCATCCAGCGCAGCATGTGCAGCACATAACCGCCCTTCGGATAAACCAGTCGTTGATAGGCTCCGGGACTCTTTTCCGTAATTAGTCGCAAACCTGCCCAGATTGGCCCGACATCGGTTGGTCGGCGTCCAAACGTATCTTTTTCCAAAATGGTTTTGCGGTTTTGCTCCCAGTAATGCAGATATTTGTCCAGCTTCGGTTCGGTGTATTGTAGGTAAAGACTGGCTGAAAAATCCGCGAAGCCTTCGCTCAGCCATTGGTCGTGAAACGAAGCCCAGCCAACAACGTGTCCCCACCATTGATGAGAGACTTCGTGCGAAGTCACTTCCTGAATGAAATTGGTGAAGCCGGAATTCATGCCAATCAATTGCCAGCGTTGGGTCGAATCCAAATAGGCGCTCAGCGGCAGATAAACCAGACTGGGCCACGATTGGCCGAAGTTGAAATCCGGTTGCTGGGTAATGGCTATGCGGCCATAAGGAGCAGGTGAAAACCAGTGATTGAAAATGCGGATCGAGTTCTGAGCCTCGACCATTGTGTTGTCCATCAGCCGCGACGGAGCCATTCCGCCGACGCTGGAACCTTTCAGATAATCGGGTACGTCGGTGGTTGCATAACCTTCGATCTGATAGCCGGTCTTGTCGTCAACCATGCTTTTCTTTTTGAAGCTGCCGTAATTGAAACCGGCAACGGCCAATGGAATTTCCGACACCCATTGAGTAACGGCCAGATCTTCTTCTTTGGCTTCCTTGACCAGTTTGCCGTTGCTGACCAGCGTGTATTTGTTCGGAACCTTGAAGGTCAGATCGAAAGTCGCGCGGTCAGTGAAGGCATTGACGCTGGGATACCAACTGGTTCGCGCTTTGACGTAATAACTGCCGCCGCCTGCGTTTTCCAGGACTTTTTCGCCGCCGTATTCAATTGAAATTTTGTATTGACGGCCTTTGACCGTGGCTTCGGGCAGGATGGCGTAAAACGCGCTGTCGTCGTTTTTCTTTTCCTGTACAAAGTGAATGTCGTTGCCGCTCATTGTCACTCGTGTGACTCGCAGCGTTGGCAGCAAGCCGAAGTTGATAACTCGGTCGCCATCAGCCAGAGCCTTGAAAGTCAGCTCGGCGCTGGCAGCCAGTTTTTCGCCACGAATGGCGGTTTCGATTTTGTAATTTTCGGCGTCAATGACTCGTTTGTCTTCGCCGGAACCGGCCTTGCCGCTTTTCAGTTCGCTTTCCAGATGGGCCAGGTAAAGTATGCCGTCTTCTTTTCCCAACGGGTCCAGGTGAACCAGCGCGACTTCTTCCGGCGCTGGCAAACTGGGCATGACGCCATCCGGCCTGACCATGAATCTAAGGTCGTTATACTTTTTGCCGAAAATGTAAGCGTTGAAAAATGGTGCGCGTTTGGTGTTGTAAAGGCCGTTGAGCAATTCGGCTTCGACGTTTTCGACATCTTCGGCAGACAACAATGCTTCGGTCATGCTGCGCGGGTTTTCAGTGTTGCGCCGCATTCGTTTTTGAAAATCGCGCAACGAATCTGCCGCGCGCGGATCGGCTGAACCAGCCTGTCCCTGCTTTTTTATTTCTTGATAAGTGTTGTCGCTGAAAGTGAAAACGGCTCGATTGAATGTGTCTGTGAATGTTTCTTTGCCGGTGATGAATTTCAGGTAATCCGTTTCAATCCAGAAAGCCGGAACCATGTTGAACTCTCCATCGCCGTTGAAAACGCCGATGGCAGTGCGACCAAGTACGGGCGGCAGAAAGCTGACGCTGCCGCTTCGCAGAGTGATCGTGCCTACATCGCGTTTCAGGGTCAGATTGCTGACGGAATAAGTTTCAGCAGGTGAGCCATCACGCAAAGCTCGATAATTCGGATCAGAGTTCGGAGCAATTGCGCCTTTTGCGCCGACGGTCAATTCGGCCTTGGTTTCGGCAATTTCCAGCTTGATCTCAAGCGAAATGGCTTTGCCAGTTTCTATGTTGACAGGGCGTTCAACTGTTTTGAACCCGGCGCGGACGACGGTCAATCGGTAATTGCCGGGCACCAGGTTTTCGACTTTGAACTTGCCTTCGCCGTCCGTGGTTGCATTACCTGAATCACCGCCAGCTTCTTTGCGAATCGTGATTTGAGCGCCTGTGACAACGGCATTTTTAGGATCTTTTACCGTTCCAGAAACTGCGCCGGTTTGAGCATGGTAAGTGCTGGCGGTGAGCGGGGCAAGGCTCAGCACGCAAAGCAAGATGGCTGCGATGACTAAATTGCGTTTCATAATGGTTTTCTCCTGGGCTGTAGAAATCGTTGCTAGAAGCTTCCTGAAAACTGCTGTCAGACGGGGTGGCCTTGTTCAAAACTGACTGAGCGAAGCGGGAGAATACCATGCGATTTTTTTGGTTCAAGCTCTAATTTGGGTGGTGAATTGGGCGGGAAAGAGTCTCATGACTAACGTCTTTCAACCTCCTCGAACAGCCGATCACAGCATCCGGCGGTTGAGACTGAACGGTTGCAAGTCAAGGCTTCCGGCTTATCAATTGATTGAGCTTGCTCCAGCTGAGTGAAAACTGTGAAGGATCAATTAAACAATTCCATGGCCTTGATTACAGTCGAAGTGGATTGTTTGCTGTAACACAAAGCACTCCCATCCGGCAGCCAAACCAGCCCGGTCAGATGGTAGTGCTTTTCGGTATTTTTGGTTAATTGAGTAAGTTCGCGCGTTTTCAGCGAGTAAAGCCAGATATTGTCGCAATCGTTCTGTCTGGCTGTGAATGCCAGTGTTCTGGCGTCGGGCGACAGTTTCAGGCTTTGCAAATAAATCGGCAAAGCCTGGCCAATGACTTCCTGCGGTGAGTCTTTACCGGCCATAGATAACCGTTTCAGCGCCAATTCGCCGAGCATAAACCTACGTGGTTCCATCAAACCTACCAGAAAATGCGTGTTCTCTTCCCAGCCGATCATCCTCAACGGAGATTCAGTCTGAAAGATGGTTCGGTCAGTCGTGCCGTCGTTGACAACCAGTCTGCGGCTGGCTTTTCCCGTCGTCGCCGCTTGAGCCAGGTACATGATGTTAGTTCCGTTCGGCGACCAGATTGGGGAAAGCACTTTCATTTTAGGGTCGTTGTTCTGCGATCTTGCCTGGTTGATTTGGCCGTCAATACCAACGGCAGACAAATTCGAGACCCCGTCCTTGCGTGTGCTGAAGACCAGAT